>DATNGU010000251.1:0-6490 GCA_035605775.1 Solirubrobacterales bacterium
CGACGGTCTTGCGGCGTGAGATCGCCGTCTCGATCTTGGAGAGCCGCTGCGAGAGCTCCCGCCCCCCGGCGGAGGCAGTCATCGCCATCTCGACCGGCGCCCGCTCGCCCTCGCTGAGCGGGTTCGGGTGGCCCCAGGCGACCTGCTGCAGGGCGAGCCGCAACGGCTCCGCGTAGGCGAAGCCGCCGTCGGTGAGCAGCGAGAGCGCCGTGCTCAGCGAAGCCAGCTCGTCGTCGGTGAATTTGATCGCGTCGAGGTAGAAGTTCTCCGGCGGCAGCGAGTAGAGCTCCGCCTCGAAGAAACCCTCGCCCGGTTTCTCCACGCCGAGTTGGATGCCGAGGCTCTCCAGCTCGGCCCGGTCGGCGTAGAAGCGCCGCGCGAAGGCGTCGTCGTTCATGTCGCTGTACCCCTCCACCTCACGCTTGATCTCCAGAGCCGAGACCGGCCTGCCCTGGGCCATCAGGAAGGAGATCAGCGAGAGCTGGCGGATCAGCTTCTCGGTGTCCTTGGCCACGAGCCCAGGATAGTGAGGGTGGCCTGGCGAACCACCCGCCCAAACTGGCGGAAACCCGCATTTTGGCGCTTTCTAGCGGGATAGAGTGCAGCCTGCGTGGACATCCTTCGCAACCTCTTCGGCAACGTGACGTCCGGGATCATCCGCCTCGCGGTCACCGGCGGGATCCTCTTCCTCGCCTACCTGTTCATCGTCAAGCCGGTCCTGGACACCACCAACGAAGCGTTCAAGTCCAGCGGGCTGAACGAGGTCAGCAAGTCATTGCGGGACCTCGGCCCGCAGATCGAGCGCGAGGTGAAGCGCTCGTTCAAGCTGACCAAGGCGCAGGGCGGCAACCCCCAGCGGCTGCTCAACTGCGTCAAGCACGCCAAGCAGGACCTCGACCGAATCGAACGCTGCACCAGGCGCTTCTGACCTGACGAGGTCCAAGAGTCGCCATACGGCGTCCTCGGTCGCCCAAATAGCGCTGCTATTCCGGCTCCCTGCGTCCTTGTCTGGCGACTCTTGGACCTCGTCAGGCGGCGCGTTGGCCGAAGTACGCCGAGCCCGATAGCGCCCGGTCGAAGCCGGACCAGGACTCGCCGGCGGGGAGCTGGCGCTCGAGACGGTCGAAGCTGCCGAGGCGGCCGCCGAGGTTGTCGATCATGTGGACGAGGACAGCCTCACGGGTGGCGGGAACCACCGGTGAGCCGTGTTCGAGCGAGCCGTGGTGGCTGAGGATGATGTGGAGGACAGCCTGGGCCAGGGCGGGATCGAAGCCGGGGATCTCCTCGATCTCGCGGCGCACCGTGTAGTAGCCGAGCGGGATCTCCCCCTGCAGGCGGCCGGCGTCGGTCAGGTCGATCGCCAGCGGGTCGTCGTTGTAGGCGACAGTCTTGCCGATGTCGTGCAGGAGGGCCCCTGCGACCGCGACCTCGCGATCGATGCCGGGGAAGAAATTGGCAGCCGCGCTGACCGCCTGAGCGACGGAGACGGTGTGCTCGAGCAGGCCATGGCGGTAGGCCTGGTGGTAGACCTTCGCCGCCGGGGCGTCGCGGAAGCGCGCCCAGATCTCCGAGCGCTCGCCGAAGAAGCGCCCGAGCAGCTCGCGCAGCTGTGGCTCCTGGACCGTCTCCAGCAGCTGGCGCAGCTTGCCCTCCAGGTCCGCGAAGGAGACCTCCGACTCGGCCGCCAGATCGGCGGTGTCGTACTCCTCCGGGCTGGCCTCGCGCAAGCCGGTGAGCTTGATCTTCGCCCCCCAGCGCTCGCTCATCTCGAAGACTCCGCTGACGTGGACGGGGGTCCCGGGCGCGGCGAGCGCGTAGAGCGCCTCGGCGTCCTCCCAGGCAACCGCCTCCGCGGCGCCGCTGGCGTCGCCGAGGCCTAGCCGCAGCCAGGGCTCGCCGTTGCGCTTGCGGCGCAGCTCGCGCTCGCGGACCGCGTAGATGCCCCGCACCTGCCGACCGTCCTGCAGTTCTTGCAGCGGCACCCTGGTGGGGGGCGGGGCCGGGTCGAGCGTGGGCTCTTGCGGCGGTTCGAGGCTGTCCATCAACGCCTGCTGGGTCATCCTGCGATCAAGGTAGAGACGAGCGCGGACGGCTCGTTGCGGCCCGATCGGACCGTGCGGAAAGGGATGATTACAACGCTCCGCCAAGCCAATGGCCGAAGGCAACGGCGACGAAACCGGCGAGCAGCGAGAGGCCCAGGTTGAGCCAGACGAGGTGAGCGTGGCCGGCGTTGGCAAGGCGGTGCGAGTCGAGGATCCAGGTGGAGAAGGTGGTGAAGGAGCCGATGCCGCCACCGGCGACGATCACCAGCGCCTCCCCTTCAAGCGCCACACCGGCGACCAAGCCAAGCGCCAGCGCGCCGCTGATGTTGACGGCGAGGATGCCTAGCGGGAAGGGGCCCTCAGCGCGCGCGCTGAGGGCCGCGTCGATCAGGAAGCGGGCTGCGGCGGCGGCGCCGCCGAGCAGGCCGACGGCGATCCAGCCGGGAGCGCTCACGACGGTCTCCGGGGCGACTTACTTAGGGATATCCCGACAAAAGCACCCCGATGCTCGATGGCAATCCCGAGCCGGACGAAAGCGAAGCCGGCGAGGAGGGTGGCGCCGACGTAGGCGGAGGCGAGACCGAGGTGACCTGCGTCAACCATCTCAAACAGCTCCAGCTGCAGGGTGGAAAAGGTCGTCAGCGTGCCGCAGATCCCGGTGGTGAGGAAGGGATGGGCGAGGCTCTCCTCGGGGTGGTCATGCAGACGCGCGACGAAGTAACCGAGCAGCAGGGCTCCGCCCATGTTCGCCGCGAACGTCGCCCAGGGCCACCCGTCGGGGCCATGCGGCACAGACTCGGACAGGCCCACGCGGGCCAGCGCCCCAAGCACCCCACCGGCGTAGATCGCGGCGAGACGGCGCAGATCGAAGAGCGTCATTCGCATAGATTTCCAGGCTGTGAAGGCCATGCGCTATATCGCATTCACCGAGGCGACGAGCTTCATCGCCCTGCTGACCGCCTCGTTCGTCAAACGGGCCGGGGGAAGCGAGCTTGGGGTGCAGATCCTCGGCCCGATCCACGGCGGGCTTTTCCTTCTCTACGTGATCGTCGCGCTCAACCTGCGCGCGGAGGCGGGCTGGTCAGCGAAAACGACCTTTTGGATCCTGGTCGGCGCCGTCGTCCCCTTCGGCGGCTATGTCGTCGACTGGTGGCTGGTCCGGGAAGCGCGACGAACCGCGGCATGAGCGCGGCGCGGCTGCTGACGCTCCTCGCCGCTGCCTTCGTCCTGAGCTGGATGCCGCAACCCGAAGCGCTAGCCGACCAGGCGCCCCGCTTCCGGGGCGACGTCGCCCGCCTCGACACGGCGACGCGGGAGCGGATGACCGGCGTCTCGTGGCACCGCGGCTGCCCGGTCGGCTTCGCCGACCTGCGGCTGCTCACCGCTCGCCACTGGGGATTCGACGGACGCTCGCATCGGGGGCGGCTGGTGGTTCACCGTGATGCCGCAACGGCAATGCTTGGCACGCTGCGCTCGCTCTACCGGCTGCGCTTCCCAATCCGTCAGATGGGCCCGGTCGATGCCTACGGCGCCGACGACCGCCGCAGCATGGCGGCCGACAACACCTCCGCCTTCAACTGCCGCACCGTCGCCGGCAGTCCCGGAGTCTGGTCCGAACACGCCTACGGCAGAGCGATCGACGTCAACCCGATCGAGAACCCGTACGTAACCGAATCCGGATTCGTCTCCCCTCCTGCCGGGGCGCCCTATGCGCGCCGGTCCCGCAGCGCCCCGGGCATGATCCACCGCCAGGGGCCGGTGGTCGAGGCGTTCGCCTCAATCGGTTGGGAGTGGGGCGGCAACTGGGAGTGGCCCAAGGACTTCCAGCATTTCTCCATGACCGGGCACTGACCCCTCGGCGAGAACCGATCTGCCAGAGTCCAGCGCGATGAGGCTCTGCCGATTCGCTGCAGCAGGGGGCGGTGCCGCGGCGCTCGGCATCGTCGAGGGTGAGGAGGTCGTCGACCTCTCTTCCGCGGACGTCCCCGCGGATCCCGCCCTCGCCCTCGCTGAGCCCGGCCGCGACGCGATCGCGGAGCTCGCCGGAAGCGCACCGCGACTGGCGCTCTCCGACGTCCAGCTGCTGGCGCCGGCGATGCCGCGCAAGTACCTGGGAATCGCACTCAACTACGCCGACCATATCGCTGAGATGGGGATGGAGGCGCCCGAGGTCCCGGTCTTCTTCAACAAGCAGGCGACCTGCGTGGTCGGCCCCGGCGCCGAGATCCACATGCCGAAGGTCTCCACCTTCCTCGACTACGAGGCGGAGCTGGCGATCGTGATCGGCAAACGCTGTCGCCACGTGCCGGTCGAGCGGGCGCACGAAGTGATCGCCGGCTACACCGCCGCCAACGACGTCAGCGTCCGCGACTGGCAAGGGCGCGCCCAGACGATGACGATCGGCAAGTCCTTCGACACCCACGGGCCACTCGGCCCCTGGCTGGTGACCGGCGACGAGCTGGGCGACCCCCAGGCCCTGCGCATCCGCTGCCTCGTCAATGACGACCTGCGCCAGGATGCCAGCACCGGCGAGATGGTCTTCGACTGCTTTCAGCAGGTCTCCCACCTCTCCGAAGCCTTCACGCTGGAGCCAGGCGACGTGATCGCAACCGGCACCCCGGCCGGCGTCGGCGTCGGTCGTCAACCCATCCGCGACAACCTGCTCCATGTCGGCGACACGGTGCGGGTCGAGGTAGAGGGGATCGGCGAGCTGGTCAACACCGTGGTCGAGGAGCCCGAGGGCTTCCTCGTCGAGGATTGAGCTTGAGCCCGGGGCCTCCGAGATCGGCGGAGATCACCGTCTCCTCTCAGCTCAACGCGAGCCCGACCGTGGTCTGGGATCGGGTGACGACCCCGGCCGGAATCAACGACGAGATGAGGCCCTACCTGCGGATGACGCTCCCACGCGGGCTTGAGCGGATCGACCTCACGCAGATCGAGATTGGCGAGCCGATCGGCCGCAGTTGGATCCTCCTCTTCGGCCTGGTCCCCTTCGACTACGACGAGGTCACCCTCGTCCGCCTCGAACCGGGCAAAGGCTTCCTCGAGCGCTCCAAGATGCTGAGCCAACGGCTCTGGGAACACGAACGCACCCTGGAGCCGATCGCGGGCGGCTGCGAGATCACGGATCGGGTTCGCTGGGAGCCCCGGCTCAGCTTTGTGGCATCGCCCCTGCGCCCCCTGATCGGCTGGTTCTTTCGTCACCGCCACAAGCGCCTTCGCCGCCACTTCAGGCCATGCTGACTGAGAGGGTTCAGCGCTGGCGCGATGGGGGGACGATCGAGGACGTCCTCGGCAGGCAGCTCTTCGTGCACCGCCGCGAGGGCAACGAGGCTCCCCTGCTCCTGTTCCTGCACGGCTTCCCATCCAGCTCCTACGACTGGCGGGACTTGTTCGAGCTGGGGCACGAGCACGCCACCCTGGCGTTCGATTTCCTCGGCTTTGGCCTCTCCGAGAAGCCACGCGACCACGTCTACACGCTGGCCTGGCAGGCCGACGCCGCCGAAGAGCTGGTGCGCCGCGCCGGCTCGCCGCCGGTCTTCGTCGTCGGCCACGACATGGGAACCTCGGTCGCAACCGAGCTGATGGCGCGCGATCTGCGCGGCGAGCTCGAGATGCGGTTGACCGGAACGCTGCTGTTCAACGGCAGCATGCTGCTGCACCTGGCGAAGCCGACCGTCGGCCAGCGCCTGCTGCGGAGCCGGCTCGGCCCGCTCTTTGCCCGCCTGACGAGTGAGAGGAGCTTCCGAGCTCAGTTCTCGCGCGTCTTCTCAGATGGGTACCCGCTTAGCGCTGAGGAGGCGGCCGACCAGTGGTCGCTGATCTCCCACAACGGCGGCCAGCGCATCGCCCACCGCACGATCCACTACATGGCCGAGCGCGAACGCTTCACCGAGCGCTGGCACGGCGCCATCCGCGACTGGCCTAACTCCATAACCCTCGCCTGGGGCCTACTCGACCCCGTGGCGCGCACCGATGTCCTCGACGGCCTCCGCGCCCTGCGCCCGGGCGTCGCGACGATCGAGCTCCCCGACGCGGCGCACTATCCCCAGATCGAACAGCCCGCTCTGATCTTAGGCGCGCTTGAATCAGCGCTGGCGCGCGGTGCGACGCCCTGATTGGGCTAGCGGTACCGACCCAGGACGCAGGTCATAGCACAGAAAACTTGTACTAATCAGTGGGACCTCTTGTAGTCTTATGGCCCAGTGGCAACGAAGAGTCGGACCAAGGGACGGAAAGCGCAGGGCCGGGGGGCCTCCGCTTCTGCTGAGAAAACCGGGGGGGCACTTCCGCAGGCTCTCCCTCCGCCGGCCGCCGCCGCACTCGTATTCGTCGCAGCGGGTGCAGTACTCATGCTGGAGATACTCGCCGTCCGGCTCCTCGCGCCGTATGTCGGGCTGACGCTGCAGACGACGACCGCGATCATCGGGGCCGCCCTCGCCGGCATC
>DATNGU010000252.1:0-5695 GCA_035605775.1 Solirubrobacterales bacterium
CGACGACATCGCCCGCGCCGTGATGTACGCGCTGGAGCAGCCGGGCAACGTCGACGTCAACGAGATCCTAATCCGCCCGACGAGCCAGCCAATCTGAGCAGCAGGCAGACGACGCGCCAGTAGGCGCGCAGGGCAAGCCGAACCGGTGCGGAGCGGGCGGCTTCCGGGATGAAAGGTGAGTCGAGGTCGGGCGTCAGCCAGGCCGCGAACTCGGCGGCGCTGACGGTGCGCGCGGCCTGTACCTGGCGCCGCTCGCGCAGCAGGCGGGGGAGCCAACGGGCGACTTCGCCAACGGCCGCGAGTTTCTGCCTGCCCCAACCGGCCGCGATCGAGGCCGGGATCAGCGCCAGCTCGGTCAGGATCAGAGCAGGTGCCAACAGCACCAGCAGGCTCGCCGGGTAGACCCGGATCAAGAAGGCCCAGCGGTTGCGCTCCAGCCAGCGCCACTTGTGCTCGCGGGCGCCGAACTCGTAGTCGTGGTCGACGACCGCGGCGGGCTCGATTCCAAGCGCGCCGCCCGCCAGCCGCAAGCGCAGCGAGAGGTCAACGTCCTCGTGATAGAGGAAGAAGCGCTCCGGGAAACCACCAGCCCCCTCCCAAGTGCGGCGCGGGATCGCCAGGCAGGCGCCGGAGAGCGCCGTGACCTCGCCGGCTGAGGGCGCCTGCCCAAGCGGGCGGCCGTGGCCGCCCGCCCAGACGATCCCGACGAAGTGGACGGGGTTGCCGGCCGAGTTGATCGTCGTGCCGTTCCCATCGGCGACCAGAGCCTGCCAGGCGGCCCAGCCGCGCTGCTCCAGCCAGGGACGCCGAATCGCCTCGCCAAAGCCGGGCCGCGGCGCGGCATCGGGGTTGAGGACGACGAGCAGCTCCCCCCGTGCCTGCGCCGCGCCCAGGTTGCAGCCGGCGGCGAAACCGGCGTTGCGGCCGCTGCGGACGATCCGTGCCGCCGGCGCCAGCGCGGCGACGGCATCCGCGGTTCCGTCGCTGGACTCGTTGTCGACGACGATCAACTCGTCCTCCTCCCCCAACTCGGGCAGCAGAGCAGGAAGGGTCCGCACCAGCTCCTCGCGGCTGTTCCAGGCGACGATCAGGACCGAAAGCGTCGGGTGCACCGACGCCGGAGGCTATCCGGACGGTCCAGCTTCGCTATTTGCCGCGATGGCGCTTGCCCTTGCCGCAGGGCGTGCGGAGCTTTGGCCGCATGTTGGCTTTCTTGCCGTTCTGCCCTTTGAACCGCGCTATGGCTCGCAGGGGCTTGGGCCGGCGAGCTCGGCTCGCATGCGCCCGGTTGCCACCTGCACCAGCTCCGCCCTTCACGCGCTTGCGGGGGCAAAGGTTGCGCGAGTTGGTCAGCAGACCTTTTTTGCCGCCCCGCACGGTGAGGACGAACTTCGAGACCGGCACGTCGGGGACGACGTCGAAGGTGTTGCGGATGCGGCCGTGGACGCTGTCGATGCGTCCCGCCAGATCGACGTCGACCTGTCCGTGCAGCGCGGCCACGATGTCCGGCAAGGTGTTGTCGGACGAGCGCAAGTAGACGGGGCCTTTAAGCGGTCCGTCGAGCAGTGGCGTGAAGGCGCGGGCATAGCCGTAGATCGATTTTTTCGGGCAATCGTTGGCGGCGAACTGGACCCTCGTGCAGACGTTCGAAATGCTGCTCTGGTCGAGGAAGAGCGCCCGCGGCAGGGTGACGGCGGCGCGACCGATGTTTGCGTCGTCGGCTCGCGCCAGCAGCACCGCGCGCAGTTTCGGATTCTTGGCGCGCCGCGTTGCGCCGAAGGTACGCATGAACAGTTTCGGTTTGAAGCCGAGCTGCTCGCAGCCGTTGGCCTGGAACGGCACCGACACCGCAGCCCAGGAGAAGGCCGCCTGATCGAGCGGATTGGAGCCGCCGCCGAGCAGCGGCCCAGCAAAAGCAAACTGCGAGCAGTTGGTCGGGTTGAGCGAGAATTTAGGTCGGTCGAGCTTTACCGCGACCGAGCGAACATCGAGCAGGGCGCCGCCGTAAACGTGCGGGATCGGGTCCGAGACGGCGCGCACCTGCGCCGTGCGGGGGTCGACGAACAGCGCCACCCTCACCACGACCGTGCCGAGATCAAACGGCCCGGCCGTGGCGGGGGTGACTACTGCCAGGGAGAGGGGGGCGCCTTTGTAGCGCCCTGCGAGGAAGACCTTGCCGCCGATCTTGATCGGCGATGGGCCACTGCCGGCGGCGACATCGGCATGCCCGATCAGGCTGGAGGCGGGACAGCTGGAGACGGCGGCCTCGGCGACACCGCTGTTGGCCGCAGCGGCCGCGAGCGACGCCGGCGGGCAGTAGCGAACGCCGGCCAGTTTCGCCGTCAGGCCGGGAGGCAGGGTGATGTCGACCCCTTTTAGCTCCTGGTTACCGTCGGAGCGGGCAATATTCATGTGCAGCGGGCTGTAGGCGCCCCCCTGCGGTTTGGCCGTGTCGGCGCCGAAGCCGAGGGAGAAGGGGCGCTCAGCGAGCGTTTTCGGGCAGCTGCCCCCACCGGGGGCCGCGCTGAGCGAGAACTGTTGCGACGGCTTGGCCGGCGCGTTGCCCGACCACGGCGTCATCTCGGTCGTCGTACTGTTCGGCCCACACGTCGGCGGGCTGGTCAGAGGTGCCTTCGCCCCGCCGTTCACTTTGACCCGGAATGACTTGAACGGCACCTGTGGCAGACCCGGCACCGGGATGCTGCCGAGCGCATTGTCGTTGAAGGTCGTGGTCAGCTGCCCGGTCTGCGGGTTGGCGCTGATCTTGCCGAGGAGCCGGGCCGAGATGTCGTAACGGGCCGACTCGGCTACGACGAAAATCCTGTACTCGTCACCGGAGGTCGGATCACGACTGAGCTGCTGACCCAGATAGACGGGCCCCGAGAGCGAGCCGTCGGGGAGCGGCGGCGTGTCGACCTCAACGGTGCCGATCCTCGACGCCGCGGGACAAGCAACGGCGTTCCTGGTCCCCTTGCCAAACTGCGCGTCGGTGCAGGCCTGGAGGCCGTCGGCGGCGGAGGGATTGAGCCCCATTCCGAGAGGCAGGGTCACCTTTGCCGATCTCACTTGGGAGGTGGCCTTGCTTTTTTCGTCTTTCAGCGGGTTCTTGACCTCCGGCAGATTCACGGTCACGGTCGCTCCGGCGGGGGAATCCGTCTGTGCGGTGTTCGGCTCGACCGCGATTGAGGGACCGAAGGGGATCTCGTTGCAGTTCTTAGGCGACGTCCCAGTGGGGATCTTCGACTCGACGAATGCCGAGCCGTCGGGGAAGTTCGGGTCGGGTTCCTCAAAGGAGTCTGCCCGCAGGTAGGTCGAGTAGACGTTCTCGAAGGGGCCGTCGACCGCCGGGCCCAGGCACGTGGTCGGCGTCGTTATGAACGTGCCGTCCCCCGCGTCGCCGTTGAATACGAGGCGGTTTTTAGCGACCCTGGCAAGTCCCAGCGGGATGCCTTCGACCTCGAGTTTGTGGGCGTGGATCGTGAAGTACTCGTGGTAGTCGTTCTCCCAGCTGACGTCAGCCTCCAGGAAGATGTCGCTGCCCGCGACGCTGAAGCCAAAGCGCGCCGGTTCGCCGTCTTTGGGAACGATGTTGTAGACGGCCACTGGGGGAAGCGTGACCGGAATCCCGGTCAGTTCGTTCGTCGCGGTGATTTCGCTGGTGCCGACTTGCGAGCCCGGCGCTGAACTCGAGCAGGTCGAGGGACTCTCTTCGCCTCCGAGCTCGCACTGCTCGGTTGCCTGCGGGTTGACCGTCAGTCCGGTCGGCAGATCGACGCGAACCGTCCGAACGTTGCCTTTCGGTATTTCGGGAAGCAGCGGGTTGGTTGGATTCTCTACGTGGTTGATGATGAACTGCGTGAAGCCTTTCGGCGGGTGGCCTGCTGCCTCTTCATAGAAGAGGGGTTGCGTGGCGACCGAACACTGCCCCGGAGAGGGAGGGTCCGCTTTACAGGTCCCGGCCTGCCAGGGGCTGTCGACTTTCGGTTCATCCGGATTCTGCGGGCCGATGATCTGCGCCGAACTCGCGCCCGGTGCAAGGGCCATCGCCATGGTCAAAACCACCGCAATCGTCGCCCCGCGGACTGCCGCTCCCCCGCTCATCCAGATCTCCTCCGTTTGGCCATCCTTAAAGGACAGATTACCCGATTTTGATGATCTAAGCTAATATTTTTCGGTATTCCCCAATCAACAAAAGTGAGGAGTAGTCGTGAATTGGGAACGCCTGGCTCGTGCTAATACCCACCCACTGCGTGTGTCAATCCTTGAAGTGCTGAACATCGACGATGGGCGAACGCTCTCGCCCAAGGACCTTAGTTTGGAGCTGCAATCGCCACTGAGCACGGTCAATTACCACGTGACCGAGCTGCGCCAATCGAATTTGGTCAAGGTCGTCGACGAACAGCAGGTCCGCGGCGCGATCGAGCACTTCTACCGAACGGTTGACGCCGGAAAAACGGCAGGCAAACGGAAGAGGGGAACCAAAGCGACCGCACGAAAGGCGCGGGCCTGAGGCGGGGCGAACCGGCGCGATGGATGAAAAGCGGACGACGGGTCTCGAACCCGCGACCTCGAGCTTGGGAAGCTCGCGCTCTACCAGCTGAGCTACGTCCGCGCCAGCGCCTGATTCTAGGGCCAGTCGGGAAGGCGTGAGGGCTAGTGTTCGCTGCCCATGAGCGCTCGCGCCTTCCTCGCCGCCCTCGCCGTACTCGCTGTGATTGGGCTGCTTGGCTTCGGCCTGCTGAGCAAGGGTAAAGCGAAGGTCGCGATCGGCGACCCGGTGCCGGACAGAGAGTTGCCGGTGCTTGGCGGACCGGGGCAGGGCTCGATTGCCGACTACCGGGGCCGCTGGGTGCTCGTCAACCTCTGGGCCTCCTGGTGCGCACCCTGCCGGCAGGAGGCGCCGGAGCTGGAGCGCTTCTCGCAGCAACAGGGCAAGCGCGGCGTGGTCGTCCTCGGCATCGACGTCCAAGACAACAGCGATGACGCGCTCGCCTTCCTCGACGACTATCCGGTCAGCTACCCGCAGCTGCGCTCTGTTGGCGACGAGCGCAGCGCCGCCTTCGGCTCCACCGGCGTCCCCGAGAACTTCCTTGTCGATCCACAGGGTCACCTGGCGCTGATCTGGCGCGGCCCGGTCGACCAGAGCTTCCTCGAAGAGCGGGTCGTGCCGATCGTCGAGGGCCGCTAGTGAGGCGGGCGCTGCTCCTCGCCGTGGCGATGGCGCTGCTGCCGCTCGCCCCCTCCGCCCTCGCCGCCACCCCGCAGACGAGCATCGCCGACGTCGAAGACGAGGTGATGTGCCCGATCTGCGGCACCCTGCTGGAACTGGCGGAATCGCCACAGGCACAGCGAGAGCGGGCCCTGGTCAGGCGGCTGATCGCGGCGGGCAAGACCAAGGAGGAGGTCAAGGACGCGCTACTCGCCCAGTACGGACGAGGGGTGCTGGCGCTGCCGGGGGGCTCCGGCTTCGACCTCTCCGCCTACCTGGTGCCCGCAGTTGCCTTCGTGATGGCAGCGGTGGCGCTGGCGCTCGGCGTACGGCGTTGGCGTCGCGCGGGCAAGCCGCCGCGCCCGCGGGGCGCCGCTGCTGCCGGGCCGCAGGGCGAGGATGCCGAGCGGCTCGACGCCGACCTGGCTCGCTACGACCTTTAGGGAGCCGGGCTCAGTTTTGAATCACCAGACCATTCACCGATAT
>DATNGU010000253.1:0-3577 GCA_035605775.1 Solirubrobacterales bacterium
CGGAGGCAGGGGCTGAGGATTCAGCGAAGCTGCGGTTCCGCCCTGCACCGCACCGAGCACGGCCTGCTCAGCCTCGGCGGCGCGGCGCTCGGCCTCGCGGGCGCGCTCCTCCGCCTGGGCGACGCTGGCCTCGATCTCACGCAGGCGCTGCTGGCGCTCCGCTTCCTGCGCTTTCAGCTTCGCGAGGCGCTCCGCCTCGGCGGCCCGCCTTTCTGCCGCCTTGGTCCGCTCCTCGATCTGGCGCAGACGCTCCTGCGCTTCGGCAAGCGAGCGCTCTTGCGCTTCGCGCCCCTGCTGCAGTTGCTGTTCGGCGGTCTGCAGGTCAGCAGATGCCGGCGGCGCCGCAGGGGATTGCGGCGGCGGTACGGCGGCCATGCTCTGCGTCGTCTGCCCGGCCTCGGCGCGCGCCCGCCGCTCCTCAGCCTCGCGCTGCAAGCGCTCCGCCTCTTCGATGCGCCGATCCGCCTCGGCTCGGATTCGCTCCTCCTCGTGCTGGATTTCGGCCACCTTGTCCTGGACGCGCTGTTCGGCGGTGGCCGGGTCGTATCCACCCGCCGGGGGAGGAGGCGGAGGTGGTGGTGGGGGCACCGCACCGGGCTGGCCTGCCATCTGCGCAGGGAGCGGTGGCGGAGCGGGCACCTGCGCGGGGGGCGCTACCGGTGGCGGCATGGCCTGAGGCGGCGCAGTGAATTGGGGCTGCCCCTGGGGGGGCTGCTGGCCAGGCTGGGCGGGGGTCCCCGGCTGAGGCACCGCGCTCTGCTGCTCGTAGAGCGCCCGCTCTTGCGCGGCGCGCGCCGCTGCAAGTTCGCGCTCGGTCTGCGCCGCTTCCTTCCTCCCACGGCGGCCAGAGGCCTTGCCCCCAGCCGGCTTGCTGCGCCGTTCGGCTCGCTTCCGCGACCGCTCTTCGCGCTTTCTCTTCGCCTCTTCCTGGCTGCGTTTGCGGTGTTCGGCGCGGGCGACGCGCTGCTGCAGGCGGGCCTGCTTGCGTTTCTCCTTGGCGCTCAGTGGCTGCCCGGAAGGTGGCGGAGCGGGCGGCGCGGCGGCCGTCATCCCCCTCCCAGATTGCGCCTGTGGCGCCGAAGGTGGCGCGGGCGGGGCTGCCGGTTTCCCGGCGCCGTCCTTTTTCTGCTTCTCCTTGCCGCGGCGCTGGAGAACCCTGATCACGAGCAAGAGGAGCAGGATCGCCACCGCCAGCCCGGCGACGATGTACTGGACGTTGTCGCTGACGAAATCGGCCATTGGGATCCCGAAGCTACCTCATTCTGCCCTTGAATTCGCGCTCGACCTCGCGCCGCACGTCGCGGTCCGCGATCTCGCGGCGCCGGTCGCGCCCCTCCTTGCCGCGCGCCAGCGCCAACTCGACCTTCGCCCGTGAGCCTTTGAAGTAGATCCGGGTCGGGATCAGGGTCAGGCCGCGCTCCGCGGTCTTGCCAATCAAGCGCTCGATCTCCGCCCTGTGGAGGAGCAGCTTGCGGGGTCGCTCGGGCTCGTGGTTCTCGCGGCTGGCCGGCTCGTACGGGGGAATGTGGAGGTTGCGCAGCCACACCTCGCCGTCGTTGACGACCGCGTAGGCATCGGTCATCTGGGCCTTGCCGTTGCGCAGCGACTTGACCTCCGAGCCACGCAGCACGACCCCCGCCTCGATCTTCTCGATCCACTCGAATTTGTGCCGCGCACGGCGGTTGGTTGCGACGTCGCCCGACGCCGGCTCGCGTTTCTTCTTAGAGGCCATTCGGAACCTCCGCATGTGCGCCTGGCGCGCGCCGGACCAAGCGGGGCAAGGACGCAGGGCGCAGCCCTTGGTGGTGCCAAGGGCAAGCCCGAGGACGCAGAACCGCGCAGCGTCCGCCGCCGCCAGGTGTGCGCGGGGAGGTTCCGAATGGCCTCTTCTTTTTGGCCATCGCTCAGCTCGCCGCCGGCTCCAGGTCCACCCTGCCGCGCGCCGCTTCGACCCCACTGACCTGAACAGATATCGAGTCGCCGAGCCGCAGCTTGCGCTGGGACTCTCCGCCGACCAGCGCCGTCCCGGTTTCGTTCAGCTCGAACCGCTCGGCCCCGCCGAAGCGACGAGCCGGCAGGAAGCCCTCGTAGACGTCGCCCAGCTCCCCGCCGAAGCCGATGAAGGCGCCGGCCGGGATCAACCCGGAAACCTCCCCCTCGAACTTCGTCTCGGCACCCCGCTCGCGCAGCTCGCGCTCGAGCAGGAAGGCAGCGCAGATGTCGTCGGCCCGCCGCTCGATCCGCATCGACTCGCGCTCGCGCTCGCTGCAGTGCCAGGCCGCCTCGCGCGCTTCGGCGGCGCTGGGCGCAGGCTCTCCCTCTCCCAGCACCGCCAGCAGGGCGCGGTGGACTATCAGGTCGGGATAGCGGCGAATCGGCGAGGTGAAGTGGCAGTAGGCAGCGCTGCCGAGGCCGGCGTGACCGCTGTTTCGCTCGCTGTACTGGGCCTGCTTGAGAGAACGGAGCACGAGCGATGTATACGCGGCGCGGCCGTGTCCGCGCCGCGCCGCCTCACGCGTCACCAGCCGGCTCGCCTCAGCCGCCAGCTGTGCCGCCTCTTTCGGCGCCGGCGTTCCGCGCAAGGGGGGCGTCGGGATCTCCAGCTCGTGCAGCTGCTCGATCAACCGTTCGATCCGGGAAGGATCGGGCGGGGCGTGGACCCGGTAGATCGCCGGTACCCGCTTACGCTCCAGCAGCTGCGCCACCTGCTCGTTGGCGAGGATCATCAGCCGCTCGATCAGCCGGTGCGACTCGGTCTGGGCGACGGAGCGGGCGCCGACCACGTGGCCGCGGGAGTCGAAGCGGAACTCGGGCTCGAAGGACTCGACGTCGAGGCTGGTGGCGCCGCGGCGCTCGCCCAGCGCCGCGGCCGCTTCGCGGGCGACGGCAAGCGGCTCGGCGACCGTTTCCGGCGCTTCGGCGCGACCGGCGAAGACGACGCCGAGCTCGTCGTAGTCGAGCCGCGCGTCGGAGCGGATGCGGCTGCGGTAGAAGTTGGTCGAGGTGGGCTTGCCACCCGAGCCGAGCTCGATCTCGGCGGTGACCGCTAGCCGCTCCACTCCCGGGGCAAGGCTGCAAGCCTCCTCGCTCAGCGCGTGCGGCAGCATCGGCTCGACCGCGCCCGGTGCGTAGGTGCTGTTGGCACGTCGCCTCGCCTCGCGATCGAGGGGTGAGCCGGGTGGTACGTGAGCGGCGACGTCGGCGATGTGGATCCAGAGGCGGATCGCCTCGCCCTCCCGCCGTGCCGAGACCGCGTCGTCGAAGTCGCGCGCGGTCGCCGGATCGACGGTGAAGGTCGGCAGCTCGGTCAAGTCTTGGCGTGGGCCGCCGCGGGCCTCGGCAACGCCGGCCGCCTTTCCGGCCTCGAGCTCCAGCGAAGCGCGGAAGCCGCGCCCGCCCAGCTCCTCGCGCAGCAACGCCTCGACCGCGTCGCGGGCGGTCCTTGGCACGGTCTGCTTGCGTCCGCGGCCCCGTTGCCGTTGCCGATCCCGGTGCTGGCGCCAGTCGGGTCGACTCACGGAAGATCCTTCCGCTGCGCTTTACGTACCCCTGACGGGCAAAAGGCGCACTGGAAGCT
>DATNGU010000254.1:0-5941 GCA_035605775.1 Solirubrobacterales bacterium
TGACGATCTGGTCGAGCGCCAGCAGCGAGAAGTTGACGGTCATCAGCTCGACGACCGGCCGCAGCCCGCCCATCGCCGCCCCGACCCCGGCGCCGACGATCGTGTTCTCGGAGATCGGCGTGTCGCGTACCCGGCGCTCGCCGAACTCCTCGAGCAGCCCCTCGGTCACCTTGAAGGCACCCTGGAAGACGCCGACGTCCTCGCCCATCACCAGCACCGCCTCGTCGCGGCGCATCTCCTCCGCCATCGCGTCGCGCAGCGCCTCTCTCATCCGCAGCGTCGCCATCAGTCCTCGACCTCCTCGGCGACTCCCTGCTCCTGGCTCTGCTCCTCGACCTCTCCTGCCACCTCGGGCTCGACGCCCTCCTGGGCGTCGCCGTGCTCGGCCGGGTTGGGACGCGGCCCAGCCGGCTGGCCGGCGTAGGCGGCGCCCGCTTCGGCCAGCTCACGAGCCGCCTCGGGCATCTCTTCTTCCTCGCGCTCGCCCCGGTGCGGCTCCGGGCTGCGCTCGTCGACGGCGTACCAGCCCGCCGCGCTGTCGACCACGTAGAGGTTTTCGTAGAGCGTGTCGAGTGGAGGCTCGGGGGAGGAGTCGGCGAACTCGACCGCCTCCGTCACCTGCTGCTCGGCCTTGTCGCGCACCTCTTGCGCCTCGCGCTCGCCCAACACCCCGGCCTCGATGCAGCGCTGCGCGAAGGCCTCGATCGGGTCTTTCTGCTGCCACTCCTCGACCTCCTCGCGCTCGCGGTAGACCTCGGGGTCGGCCGCCGAGTGGCCGCGATAGCGATAGGTGACGACCTCGAGAATGGTCGGGCGGCGCTCCTCACGGGCTTGGCGGATGCCCTCGGCGACGCCATCGCGCACCGCAATCACGTCCATCCCGTCGATCCGCTTGCCAGGGATGCCGTAGCCCTCCGCCTTCTTGGAGAGGTCGGTCTGGGCCGAGTGGCGCTCGACCGAGGTTCCCATCCCGTAGAGGTTGTTCTCGACCAGGAAGAAGACCGGCAGCTGCCAGAGCGCCGCCAGGTTCATCGTCTCGCCGAAATTGCCGGTATTGGAAGCGCCGTCGCCGAACATGCAGACGGTGACTGCGTCCTCGCTCTTGTACTCGGAGGAAAGGGCGAGGCCGGCGGCGATCGGCAGGTTGCCGCCGACGATTCCGTAGCCGCCCATGAAGCGGTTCTCGCGGTCGAAGATGTGCATCGAGCCGCCGCGGCCGCCGCTGGTCCCGTCGACCCGGCCGAACAACTCGGCCATCACCCGCTTGGGATCGGTTCCGCGGGCGATCGCGTGGCCGTGGGTGCGGTAGGTGCCGATCAGGTAGTCCTCGTCGCGCATCACCGAGGTGGTGCCAACGATCGTCGCCTCCTCGCCGATCGCCAAATGGAGGAAGCCACCCGCTTTCGCTCGCTGGTACTGCCGCCCCGCCTCCTCCTCGAAGCGGCGGATCAGCGCCATCCGCGCGAGCAGCTCGTAACAGGTGCTGGCGTCGGGCAGTTCGGCCATCGAAGCCACCTTAGCTCGCGGCGGCGACCGCCTCCTCGACCCGGTCGTCCCCCCAGAAAACCTCGTCGCCGACGGCGAGCGCGGGGACGCCGATCACGCCCAGTTCTGCGGCCTGGTCGGTCGCCTCGATCAGGGCTCGCTTGACGCTTTCGGTCCCAGTCGCCTTCGACACCGCGTTGGGATGCAGCTCGCAGGCGGCGGCGGCAATCAGCACGTTGTCGTGCTCGGTCAGGTCACGCCCAGCGGCGAAGGCCTGGCGGAAAGCGGCGAGGGCGAAAGAGACGGTGCGACCGGTCTGCTTGGCGAAGGTCGCGGCGCGCATCGCGAACAGGGTGTTGCCGGGCCAGGGCTCCGGCCAGGCCAGCGGCGGCAGCCCGTAGTCCCGGGCGCGCTGCTCCACCTCGGCGATCCCGTCCTCGCGCCCCGGCCCGTTCGCCCAGGATTCGCGGCCGAAGCGCTTGAACAGCCCGCCGAGCAGGATCGGCTGCCACTCCGGTTGCTCCAGCTCGGCGTCGGTGAACAGTCCGCTGATCCGCTCCGCGGTCAGGTACGCGTAGGGGGAGCCGAGGTCGAAGTAGAAGGTTGCGCGCTCGCCGTTCAAGCGTGCGTCGCCCAGCCGTCGACCGCGCGAGCGGCGTCGAGGATCGCCTCGGAGATCGTCGGATGGGGATGAACGATCCGCGCCAGCTCCTGGTAGCCGCCCTCCAGCGCCATCGTCGCGACCAGCTCGGCGATCATGTCGCAGGCCCTGTTGCCGACGATGTGGGCGCCGAGGATCTCCCCGTACTTGGAGTCGACGACGAGCTTGACCAGCCCGTCTTTGTCGTCGTAGACGGTCGCCGCGCCGACCCCGCCGAGCTTCAGCTTGCCGATCTTGACGTCGTGCCCCGCCTCCTTGGCGGCCGCCTCGGTCAGACCGACGCTGGCGACCTGGGGCTGGCAGAAGGTGGCGCCGGCGATCAGGTTTTGGTCGACCGGGTGGGTCTCGACGCCGGCGGCGTGCTCGACCGCGACGACGCCCTCCTCGGAGGCCTTGTGGGCGAGCGCCTTGGCATTGACCATGTCGCCAATCGCGTAAACCTTGGGGTTCGAGGTGCGGCCGAACTCGTCGACCTCGACCTTGCCGCGGTCCTCCAGCTCGACGCCCGCTGCCTCCAGACCGAGCCCTTCGACGTCGGCGGCACGACCGCCGGCGACGCAGAGGTAATCGACCTCGGCGCTCTCACCGCCGTAGCTGAATTTGACCGACTTCTTACTCGCCTCGACGTTCTCGACCGGGCTGCCGGTGGAGATCGTGATGTTCTGCTTCTTGAAGCTCCGCTCGACCACCCGCGCCATGTCCTTGTCCTCGGCGGGGAGAATCTGGTCGAGCATCTCGATCAGCAGCACCTCGGTGCCGAAGCGCCCGTAGGCCGAGGCGATCTCGCAACCGGAGGCGCCGGCGCCGACCACGGCGATCTTCTGCGGCTGCTCGGGCAGTGACCAGGCGCCCCAGGTGTCGAGGACGCGGTCGCCGAACTCGACCCCCGGAATCGGCAGCGCCGCCGAGCCGGTGGCGAGCACCACAGTCCCCGCCTCGTAGACCTCGTCGCCAACCGCCACGTTGCCCTCGGCGGTGAGCGCGCCGTCGCCCGCGATCATCGTCACCTTGTTTTTGTCCCAGAGCATCTTCACGCCGCTCGACAGCGACTCGGAGACCGAGGCGCGGCGCTTGCTGAGGGCGTCCCAATCGATCGACGCGTCTTTGATCACGAGTCCCAGCTCCGCTCCGTTGCGCGCCTGGTCGTAGAGCTCGGCGGTATGGAGGACGGTCTTGGCTGGAATGCAGGCGTAGTTGAGGCAGCGCCCACCCGGTTTATCGCGCTCGACCACGGCGGTCTTCTTGCCGAGCTGGGCTGCGCGGATTGCGGCGACATAGCCGCCGGGGCCGCCGCCAATGACGATCACGTCGTATGAGTCCGCCACGCGCCTGAGCCTATAGAACCGAAATCACCCGCCACCTCCTCCGCTTCGCGTCCGGGAGTGGGCGGCAATGCGACATATCGGCGCCGCTCGCGAAGAATCAGATCGTGGCGCTCGCTAATCGGTTCTTCGAGTTGGCATCTGGATGCGCGCCATCGCCTTGACCATGAAGTAGAAAAAGCTGCCGGAGACGGCGAGCAGCCCCAGGGTCACCGCGAACTGTGCGACGCTCGCCGCCTGCACGGCGAGGCCGAAGACGGCGCTGAAGATGAGAAAGGCAAGTAGCAACTGGAAGCCGAGCACTGCCCAGTAGCGGGCTCGCCATAGTCCCCAAGCCATCACTCCCATGATCAGGGCCGGCGCCAGCACCTGGGGTAGGCGCGGTTTGCCCCCTTCGACCTCGACGCCGGCCAGGTAGCCGGCGATGATCGAGATCGCAAGCGCGGCGGCAAGCACCGCGCCGATCGTCACCACCAACGGCCGCTCGCCCTCGGCCAGCGGCTCCAGACTCTCGCGCACCTCGCGATTGCGTTCCTCGGCGCGGGCGTAGCCGCGCTCCATCCGCTCGCGCGGCGTCGGGCCGTCTCCGCCGCGCTGCTTGCGCTTGCGGGGTGCGTCGGGGCCCTCAGGCACCGGGCGCCGCCTCCCCGACCGCGGCAAGGGCCCGGCGCAGCGCCGCGGCCGCAGCGGCGGGGTCGTCGGCGTCGCGGATCGCCCGCACGACGCCGAGCCGCAGCGCGCCGGCCGCGACGACCTCGCTCGCGTTTGCCGCGTCGATGCCGCCGATCGCGAAGAAGGGGTGGGGGGCGTTGCTTGCGGCGTGCTCGACCAGCCCGAGGCCGACGCCGGGCCGACCCTCTTTCGTTGGGGTCTCCCAGATGGGACCGACGCTGACGTAGTCCACCGGCTGTTCGCCGCTCGCCGCCAGCTGCTGTTCGGAGTGGGTCGAGAGGCCGACGATCGCCTCGGTCCCGAGGATCTCGCGCGCCTCCCCGGCCGCCATGTCGTCTTGACCGAGATGGACGCCGTCGGCGTCGCAGGACTGCGCCAGGTAGGGGTCGTCGTTGACGATGAAGAGGGCGCTGTAGGTGTCGCAGAGGCGACGGAAGGTCTGCGCCGAGCGCTCGATCTCGTCCCGCCCCAGCGCCTTCTCGCGCAGCTGCACGATGTCGGCGCCGCCCCCGAGGGCCGCCTGGAGCAGGGCTTCGGGATCGCGCCCGCCGGGCAGCGCCTCGCAGACGAAATAGAGGCGCGCGGTGCGCAGTCGCTCGCGCCGCAGCGGGCCTCGGGACTCTGGAGGGGCGAGGCTCATCGACCAATTATGGCTCGAAGGCGTTGCCGGAGGGGTAGCATCGGTGGGGTAACGGGAGCCCATGGCGCTGTCTGGCGCCGAGGCTGAGAGGGCGGCATCGAGGCCGCCGACCGTCTGGACCTGATCCGGGTAATGCCGGCGGAGGCAAGAGCTTTGAGCGAGCAGCGAAGTTACGACGCGGTAATCGTCGGAGGTGGTGTCATCGGCCTCTCCTGTGCCTGGCGCGCGGCGCGGCGCGGCGCGCGGGTTGCCGTGGTGGAGCGGTCGCGGCCACCGGCGGGGGCGACGCGGGTGGCGGCGGGGATGCTCGCCCCCGTCGGCGAGCTGGCCTTCGGCGAGCCGGAGCTTTTGAAGATGACCCTGGCGGCGGCGGCGCTCTATCCGGACTTCGTCGCCGAGCTGGAGGCGACGAGCGGGATCTCGACCGGCCACGCTCGCGGCGGTGCTCTGCACGTCGCGCTCGACCGCGACGAGGCGGCAGAGCTGCGCCGGGTGCACGACCTGCAGCGTTCGCTCGGCCTCGGCGCCGAGTGGCTGCCGCCGCGCCGCTGCCGCGAGCTCGAGCCCGGCCTGACGCCGTCCTTCAACGGCGGCGTCCACGCGCCGGGCGAGGGCTCGGTCGACCCGCGGGCGCTCACCGCGGCGCTGCTGGCCGCGCTTGAATCCGCAGGGGTGGAGCTGCTGACGGGGACCGAGATCGCGGCGGCCTTGCACGACGGCGAGCGGATCGCCGGCGTGCGAACCGACGGCGGCGAGGAGCTGCGTGCCGCCTCCGTCGTCCTCGCCGCCGGCGCCTGGTCGTCGCAGGCCGATTGGCTGCCCGAGCCCGCCCGTCCGCCCGTCCGCCCGGTCAAGGGCCAGATCCTCGAGCTGCGCGCCCGCGACGGTGCGGCGCCCTGCGAGCGCATCGTCGCTTCCGAGCGCGTCTACCTGGTGCCGCGCCCCGACGGGCGCTTGATCGTCGGCGCCACCGTCGAGGAGCAGGGCTTCGACACGACCGTGACCGCCGGCGGCGTCCAAGAGTTGCTGCGCGAGGCCTACCGCCTGCTGCCCGACGTCGCCGAGATGGAGCTGATCGAGGCGGCTGCCGGGCTGCGGCCGGGCACGCCCGACAACCTGCCGCTGGTCGGGTCTAGTGGGGTGGACGGCCTGCTCTGGGCG
>DATNGU010000255.1:0-5932 GCA_035605775.1 Solirubrobacterales bacterium
GGCCGCGTCCATGGTCCGTTTCTGGTGGGTGACGATGACGAACTGGGCACGGTCCGAGAAGCGGCGAATCAGCTGCAGGAAGCGATCGATGTTGGCGTCGTCGAGCGCGGCCTCGACCTCATCGAGGATGTAGAAGGGGCAGGGCCGGGCGAGGAAAACGGCGAAGACGAAAGCGAGGGCGACCAGCGACTTCTCGCCCCCCGACAGCAACGAGAGCTTGCGAGTCGACTTGCCGGCCGGAGTGACCTCGATCTCGACCCCGAGTACCTCCCGCTCCTCTTCCTCCTCGGACCCCTCCTCCTCGGCATTCTCGCTCTCGGCCTCAGCCGGCTCGACGTCGCGCACGGGGCGCAGGCTGACCCGTCGCAGCTTGCCCCGACCACCCGGGAAAAGGTGCTCGACCATCTCCTCGAAATTCTTCGCGGTCGCCTCGAAGGTTTGCTCGAAGGCCCGCTCGATCTCACGATCGATGTCGCGGATCAACGTCTCGAGCTCGTACATTCCCCGCTCGGTGTCCTCGCGCTGGGCCTGCAGCGACTCGACGTGCTCGCGAGCCTCCTCATACTCCTGCTCGGCGAGCGGGTTAACCGGCCCGATTTGGGCCCGGCGGCGCTCCAGCCGCTGCAGCCGCCGGTCGATGTCGCTGCGCTCGTCGTCGCTCAGCGGCTCCTCTGCCGGGCCAACCCCCTCGCCCAGCCGCTCTGCGATCGATGCCAGTTCTTTGGCGGCCTCGGCGCGGCGGTCGCCCAGGTGCGCCGCCTCCACCTGCGCCTCGGTCAAAGCGTCGGAGGCCGCTTTCATCTCGACCTGCAGCTCGGACTCCTGCCGGGAGCAGGCGCGCATCTCCTCGGCGATCGCGTCGCCGTCGCCCTCCTCGCCGACCACCTTCGCTTCTATCCGCTCGACCCGTACGCGGATCGCAGCTTCGGCGGCAACCGCGGCGGCGGTGGCGGAACGGACGTCATCGAGCAGCTCCTCGCCTGCGGCGACCCGCTTACGCAGCGCCTCGCGATGGCGCTCGCCGACCAGACCCTCGGCGCGGCGGGCATGCCGCGCGGCTCGCTCGGCGCCTGCCTGAACCTCGCTCAGCGCCGCCTCCCTCTCCCGCTCCGCGACGTCCGCGGAGCGCGCGCGCGCCAAACCTTCGGCAGCACCAGAGAGACCTGCGTCGATCTCGCCCAGCTCCTCCTCGAGCTTGCGAGCGCGTTCGGCCGGGGCACCCGCGGCTGATCCGAGGTCCAAAGTCAGGGGCCCAAACTCGGCGCGCATCCTCTCCAGCACATTTGCCAGCTCCGTCTCGCGATCGGCAAGGCCGGCGGCGCGCACCGCGATCCGCTGTTGCTCGCCGCGCAGCTTGGTCAGTAAGCCCCAGGCTTGGGTGCGCTCGCGGTCGCGGGCAGCAAAGCGCTCCTCGGCCGCGCGCCGACGCGCGCTCACCTCGGTGAGGCGCTTCTCGATCGCCGTCCGTCGCGCCCGCGCCTCCCCGGCGGCCACCTCAGCCGCTTTGGCTCGATCCTCACCGAAGCGCAACTCCTCGGCGACCAGGCGCCCCCGCAACTGCAGTTCCTCGCGCTCGATCCTGGCCCCCAGCTCCGCCGCCTGCGCCTGGCGCTTCAGCGGCCGCAACCGCGCCCGCGCCTCGCGCTCCAGATCGAGGGCACGATCAAGATTGTCGCGGGCCGAGCGCAGCTTCAGCTCGGCGCGGCGACGGCGCTTGCGATGCTTGCCCAGCCCCGCGGCCTCCTCGATCAGCAGCCGCCGTTCTCGCGGTTTCGAGTGGATGATCGACTCGACCCTGCCCTGGCTTATTACGGAGTGCATCTCGCGGCCAAGGTTGGTATCGGAGAGGACCTCGACCACGTCGACGAGGCGGCAGCGGGCACCGTTCAGCCGGTAGACGCCGTCGCCGGAGCGGTCGAGGCTGCGCTGTACTGCGATCTCCGAAAGCTCGGTCGCGGCGCGGCCCTCCGAGTTGTCGATCACGACCTCGACCTCGGCGGCGCGGCGTTGGCCGACGCCCTGACCACCGGCGGAGATCACATCCTGCATCGAGGCGCCGCGGATCGCTCCAGGGCTCTGCTCACCAAGCGCCCAGAGAACCGCGTCGGTGATGTTCGACTTGCCGGAGCCGTTGGGACCGACGATCACGCTGACGCCTGGAGAGAACTCCAGCTTGGTCCGCGCGGGGAACGACTTGAACCCCTTCATCTCGATTGATCTCAGATACATCTCTCGTCCTCGGTCCGCAAGGCTGGCGAGTGAGTCGGACGCAATCTTCCGTTCAGCCCCCTAGGCGCTTCAGCGCCTCCTCGGCCGCCACTTTCTCTGCCGCCTTCTTGCTCCGACCGGTGCCCGTCCCCACCCTCTCTCCGCCGACCGTCGCCTCGACCTCGAAGGTCCGTCGGTGCGCGGGTCCCGATTCGCCGATCACGCCATAGGTTACGCGCGCCCGGCGCCGGGCGAGCAACTCCTGCAGCGCCGACTTCGCATCCACCGGCGCCTCAACCGCATACTCGATTTGGGCACCAAAGGCGGCGCCAACGGCTGCCGCAACCCGCTCGAAGCCGAAGGCGACGAAGCAAGCGCCTATTAGTGCCTCGGTGACCTCCGGCAGCGGTCGCGAGCCGGCCAGCAGGATCCGCGCCGGGATCGCCTCGTCGGCTTCCGGCTCGGCTCCCTCGAGCATCTCCGGCACCTCCAGCTCACGACCGACCTCGGCGCAGGAGACTCCGCTTACCGCGTGGTTGTGGATCTTGGTCAGACCGCCGGCGTCGACCCCAGGAAAGCGCTCGTAGATGTCGGCCGCAACGGCGAGGGCAAGCACGCTGTCGCCGAGGTAGGCGAGCCGCTCGTAGGACTCGGGCGGCTCCTCCTCGGTCCAGGAAGAGTGTGTGAGGGCGCGCCGCCGCAGATCGTCGGGAAGCTCCCCGACAAGCGCCGCGAGCGCCTCGGCGCTCACGCCGGGGCGTGCTCCATGACGAAGCTGACCGCGTCGCCAACCGTCTCGATTTTGGCCGCCTGCTGCTCCGAAACCGAGATCCCGTAGCGATCTTCCAGCTCCATCACCAGCTCGTAGAGGTCGAGCGAGTCGGCGTCGAGATCCTGCTTGAAACGGGTCTCCTCGCTGACCTTTGCGCGGTCGACCTCGAGCTCCTCGGCGAGGTGGTCACGCACCAGGTCGAAAACCTCATCCCTGTTCATGCCGACTTCCTATCACGCGTTTCCTTTGGCGGCCATCGCGCCCCTCGTCGCGCCGCTCTGCTCCAGCAGCGTCGCGGTGCGCCCGACGGCGTCGACCTCGACGCAGCGCGCCGCCAACCGCACGGCGTTGGCAATCCCCTCGGCGCCGGCGCTGCCATGACCGACGACGGCGATGGCGCGCAGGCCCAGCAGGACCGCGCCACCGGTCGTGTCGGGGTGCAACTCGCGACGCAAACCGCCAAGGGCCGGGCGCATCAGCATCCCGCCCAACCCGGCGAGCGGGTTGGAGCCGGCGGCATCGCGGATCGCGGCGGTAACGGTTCGCGCCGTGCCCTCCATCAACTTCAGCGAGACGTTGCCGGTGAAACCGTCGGTGACCACGACGTCAGCCACAGCCGCCGGCAGGTCGCGCCCCTCGACGTTGCCGACGAACTCGATGCCATCTGCAGCGGCGAGCAGGCCGTTTGCGACGACCACCTCCTCCCTCCCCTTGCCCGCCTCCTCGCCGACCGAGAGCAGGCCGACCCGGGGACTCTCGACACCGAGAACCGCCCTGCTGAAGGCCGCACCGAGAAAAGCGAACTGGACCAGGTGCTGGGCGCGAACCTCGACGTTGGCGCCGACGTCGAGGAAGAGCACTGCCTTTCCTGGGACCGGCAGCTGCACCGCGAGCGCCGGTCGCTGCACGCCCTGCAGGCGGCGCAGGCCGAAGGTAGCCGCCGCCATCGTCGCCCCGGTCGACCCTGGGCTGACCATCGCCGCTGCGCGCCCCTCGGCGACGTCACGCGCCGCCCGCACCACCGAGGCCTCCACCTTGGCCCGGACGGCGGGCACCGGGTCCTCCTCGTTGGCGATCCACTCCGAGGTTGGAATCACCTCGACCCCGTCGACTCCCTCCAGGCCCAACTCGTCGGCGGGGCCAAATACCCGCAAACGAATTCCGTCCGCCGCGGCGAGCCGGACGCCATCGGCAAGAGCGTCGAAGCCCTGCTCGGCGCCGAAGCCGTCCAGGGCGACGGTCACGCCGCGCCCCGCCTGCATCACTCCTCGGCGTCGGGAGCGCTTGCCCTGGGCTCGGCGATCGTGTGCTTGATCACCTCACGACCCGCGTAGGTACCGCAGGTCGGGCAGACCCGGTGCGGCAGCCGGGGGCTGTGGCAGCGCGGGCAAAGGTTTAGCCGTGCCTTGCCAGCCTTGTGGTTGGCGCGCCGCTTGTCGCGGCGAGTACGCGAAGTTCTCTTCTTGGGGACGGCCATCGGTCGCGGAATGGTAGCGGGGTACTCAGTACACCGCCCGCACCACCGCCAGACCGTCTCCCTGCCAGGCGATCTCGCCGCCGCACCACTCGACCAGGTTGTCAAGTTGATCGGCCTCGAAGCTGTCCCCGATCACCAGCGAGCGCGAGTGGTCTTTGACCCGCCGGAACAGGGCCCGCTTCTGATTGTCGTCGAGGTCGTTGACCGAGAGGACCGAGATGACGAGGTCCCAGGGACCGTCGGGCAGCGGGTCCTCCATCCGGGCCAACTGCACGTCGTCGTAGGTCTGTCGGGCGCGGAAGACCATGTCGGGACTGACGTCGAGGCCGACGACCCAAGCCTCCGGATAAGCCTCGATCAGCCGTCGAGTCGTTTCGCCAGTTCCCATCCCCAGCTCCAGAACCCGCTGTGGCGAGAAGGGGACCGCCTTCACCGCCTGTTCCTGCAGTTCGTCGTAGCGAGGGATCTTGGCGCGGATGCGCTCCAAGTACTCGTCCGGTGTCCAGTCGAATTGACCCATTTCGTAATCTCGTCGGGAGTGCCATCGTAAGTCCCGGCCGAGCGGAGGAGTGCCAATGGCCAATTTGCCCAGTACGACGAGTATCGATCTGGCGCGTCTGTCGCTCTCGCACGGCGAAGGCGCGCGGCTGGATCTCGACGTCCCGCTCGGCTCGCTGGAGCTGGGCGGACAGGCCTACGCGCCGCGGGGGAGCACGGTGGCGACGAGGCTCGACATCTCGCGCCCCAGCAACGGCTTTGCCTTTCGCCTCCGCTTCCCGCTCCGCATCGACGGACCGTGCATGCGGTGCCTCGAGCTGGCGGCGGTGGACGCTGAGGTCGACGCTCGCGAGGTCGACCAAGCCGACACCGAGGATGAGGAGCTGCGCAGCCCCTACGTCGTCGACGACGAACTCGACCTCGGCCGCTGGGCCCATGACGCAGCAATCCTGGCGCTCCCGGCTCGTGTCCTCTGCCGCCCCGACTGCGCCGGCCTCTGCCCGGTTTGCGGTGAGTCCCTAAACGATGCCGATCCGGCGGATCACAAACACGACAGCGGCGGCGATCCCCGCTGGGCGAAACTCAAAGACCTGAAGCTCGAGTAGCTACTAGGACTGCTGCTCGTCGAGCTCGGCG
The DNA here is from genome assembly GCA_035605775.1 of Solirubrobacterales bacterium. GTDB lineage: Bacteria > Actinomycetota > Thermoleophilia > Solirubrobacterales > 70-9 > VRUE01. The sequence goes on from DATNGU010000255.1 coordinate 5,592, forward strand.
ACCGGCTCGTCGTCGCGGCCGGCGAGCCGGTCGCGGCCGCGCTGCACGGCGGCGAGAAACTTCTGCAGGTTGACCTCGAGGGTGTTGAGAATCTCGTCGGCGTAATCCTCGGCACCTAGCCGGATCTCGCGCTCCCTCGTGCGGGCGTCCTCGACGATCTCGTCGGCGGCGCGCTCGGCTTGCTTGGTGACCTCCTCGTCGGAGATCAGACGGGCCTGCTGCTCGCGGGCCTCGCGCACGATGCGCTCCGCCTCCCGTTTGGCCTCAGCGAGCATCTCCTGGCGCTCCTTGACGATCCAGCGCGCCTGCTTGATCTCCTCGGGGATCGTCGCCCGCATCTG
>DATNGU010000256.1:0-3317 GCA_035605775.1 Solirubrobacterales bacterium
CGAGGAGCGCTTCGCCCAAGTTGATGTCTGCGAACGGCACGGATGGGTCCTTTCGGCGGGTGGATGGGGCGCGACGATCGTATTGGATCGACCCAGTGATCCACTCAGAGGCGTTGGGCGAAAAGCACGGCCGCGACCGCGGTCGCCAGGTTGAGACTGGAGACGCCGGCGCGCATCGGGATGCCGAGGCGGGCATCGGCGCGGTCGAGCAGGTCGGCGCTGAGACCGTAGCGCTCGGTGCCGAATGCAAGGATGGCGCGAGGCGGAAGCTCGCTGGGACGAAGATCGTCGCCGCCGGGATCGATCGCGATCAGCGGCCGGTCGCATGGCTGCAGCTCCCTCACTCCGGCTACCGGCAGGGCGAAGTGGAGTCCGGCGGCGCCGCGCAGGGCATCGGGATGCCAGGGGTCGTTGGTGCCGGTGGTCAGCACCCCCGCGGCATCGGCGGCGGCGGCGACCCGCACGCACGCCCCCATGTTCCCCATCGTCCGCGGATCCTCGAGCAGCACGAGCGGCGCCGGGCGCGGCTCGGCCAGCACCAGCGCCAGGTCGACCTCGGGGCGGCGGGCGATCGCGACGACCCCCGTGCGCGGCGCCTGCGGAACCAGCTCGGCCAGCACCTCTGAGGCAACAGGCGTGGTTCGCTCCGCCAGAGTGTGCGCCAGGTCGGGGGCCAGACCGGCCGAAAGCTCCTGCAGCTGCTCCGAGTTGGCGGCAACGGCCTCCAGCACCTCGCCGCCGAAGCGCAGCGCGTGCTTGAGGGCGTGGAATCCCTCGAGGACAGCAAGGTGCGGATCGCGCCGTGCGGTGCGATACCGCCGGACCAGCGAACGCTCGTCGCCATCGCTCACCGCCGCATCATTACTCAGCTGAAGGGGCGATACTTGCCCGGTGATCGTCAACTGCGCGGTCTATGAGAAGGGACGGCGCCGCGGCGGCGACCTGGCCCTCGACGAGGCAGGCAAGGCCGCCCAGGGCGCTGACGCATTCGTCTGGCTCGGAGTTCTCGAACCGTCGGCGCAGGAGTTCGAGACGATCGCGAGCGAGTTTGATTTGCATGAGCTTGCCGTGGAGGACGCGATCAAGGCCCACCAGCGCCCCAAGGTCGAGCTCTACGGCGAGACCCTGCTCGTCGTCGTCAAGACCGCTCGCTACGTCGACTCCGAGGAGGTGATCGAGGTCGGCGAGCTGCTCCTCTTCATCCACCCCACGTTCATCATCACCGTGCGCCACGGCGAGGGGGAGCTGAGCGCCGTCAGGACCAGGATCGAAAGACGATCCGACCTGCTCCAACACGGCGTCGGCATGGTCCTCTACGCGATCCTCGATCAGGTCGTCGACGGCTATGAGGAAGCCGCGCAGGGCGTCGACACGGATGTCCAGCAGGTCGAGCGCGAGGTCTTCTCCGACAACGGAGCCAACCCGGCGGAGCGGATTTACAAGCTGGAGCGCGAGGTGCTCGATTTCCACACCGCCGTCGCCCCTCTTTCCGGGGTGGTGGACGAGATCGCCCGCGGTCACTTCGAGGTCGTGCCCGACGAGCTGCGCGACTACTTCCGCGACGTCCACGACCACCTGCGGCGGGTCGAGACGCGGATCGCCGGCTTCCGCGACCTGCTCGGCAGCGCCCTGCACGCGAACCTGACCCAGGTCTCGGTGCGCCAGAACGAAGACATGCGCAAAATCTCCGCCTGGGTTGCGATCCTCGCCGTGCCGACGATGATCGCCGGCATCTATGGGATGAACTTCGAGCACATGCCGGAGCTGGACTGGCGTTTCGGCTATCCAGCCGTGCTCGTCCTGATCGCGATCATCTGCGCGTTGCTCTACCGGCGTTTCAGGCACGCCGGCTGGCTGTAGCGACTGGTCGCCGCTAGCCGGGCGCAACGCCGCCGGCGGGCGCTCCTCCCCCGCTCGGCCCTGAGGGAGCAGGAGACGGGGACGGGGACGGTTCCGGCGCTGGTTCGGGCGCGGCTTCCGCTTCGGTGCCCTCCTCGCCGCCCTTGCCTTTTTCCTTCGGCTCGTCCGCTTCGGCTTCTTCGGGTTCTTCGAATTCTTCTTCGCCTTCGCTCGAGTAGCCGCTGGAGCTCGTGTGTTCGCTGTCCAGGCCAGAGAGTTCGGGCAGGGTGGTCGGCTGGATGAATTCGGGGCAGTCCCCGGCCACCGCCGCTTCCATGAAGGAGCGCCAGATCGGACCGGCCGTCGGACCGCCGTAGCCGGTCGCTTCGCGCGACTGCGGGTGGCCGACCCAGACCGCGGTCGAGTACAGCGGCGTGTAGCCGGCGAACCAGGCATCGGAGAGGTCCTCCGAGGTGCCGGTCTTGCCGGCCGCGGCGCTGCAGCCCATGTAGGTGTAGCCGGCGCCGGTCCCCTGCGTGATCACGCCCTCCAGCAGCCTGGTCACTTCGTAAGCCTCGCCCTCGGTGAGGACGCGGTCACCGGAGTCGGCGTCGGGTTCGTCGACTTCGCCGCTGGGGAACTCGACCCGGGCGATCGCGGTCGGGTCGTGGTGGATGCCGCCGCTGGCCAGCGTCGCGTAGGCGTCCGCCATTTCCAGCGGCGTGACGCCGACGGCGAGGCCGCCGAGCGCCTCCGCGGGGACCGATTCGAGCGGCGCTTCGATTCCCATCTGATGGGCGGTGTGGGTCACGTTCTCGGGCCCGACGTCGAGGTCGAGCTGAGCAAAGACGACGTTGGTCGAGTGCCACGTGGCGGAGGCGAGCGACATCGTGCCGCCACTGGGCTCGGCGTTATTGACGACCCAGGCGGGTCCAGCCCCAGGCGGGTCCAGCGTCTTCGGTGAGGTGCCGTCGTAGTAGGTGCTGTCGGGGTCGATGCCCTGCTTGATCGCGGTGGCGAGGACGAAGGTCTTAAACGAAGAGCCGGGCTGGCGGTGCGCCTGCCAGGCGTAGTTGAATTCGCTTTCCTCGGCGTAGCCTTCGGTCGAGGCGAGGGCGACGATCTCGCCGTTGGAGGGGTCGACCGAGGCCAGGCCCGCGGCCGGGCCGCCTTCCGGGTAGCAGACACCGCAGGAGTCGACCGCTTCCTGCGCCCTTTCCTGCAGCTCGGGATCGATCGTCGTGTAGGCCTTGAGGCCGCCGTAGCGGACCGTGTTGAGGCCGTATTTGTCGATCAGCTCCTGCTGGACGAGGTCGAAGAGGAAGCGGTCGTGGATCACCCGGTACTTGTGGCCGGGATCGAGGCCAAGGCCTTCCTTAACCGCCTTGCGGTATTCGGAAGAGGTGATGTAGCCCTGGTCCTCCATCGCTTCCAGCACCTGGTTGCGGCGGTCCCGCGCCGCGCCCGGGTCGAGGAAG
>DATNGU010000257.1:0-7315 GCA_035605775.1 Solirubrobacterales bacterium
GAGAAGGAGGACGCGCACGAGCTGGCGTCCTTCGAGGTCGAGGCGGGCTCCGAGCGCGAGCCGCTGGCAAGGGTGACCGTGAAGATGCCCTCAGGCGAGGAGGCCATGGGGGAGTCGAGCGGCGACGGCCCGGTCGACGCCATCTTTCTCGCGATCCAAAAAGCCACCGGCAACGAGTGCGAGCTGCGCCAATACACGGTCGAGGCAGTGACCGGGGGGGAGGACGCCCTCGGCCAGGTGACGGTGATGCTGCGCGCCGCAGGCCGCCTCGCTACCGGCCAGGGGGTGGCGACGGACATCCTCGAGGCGTCGGCCAGGGCCTACGTGCGGGCGCTTTCCAACGCCCTGGAGGGCGCCGCGATCCGCGAGGCGGAGGCGGCAACCGCCGAGGCAGCAACCGAGCGCACGCCCGGCCCGTAGACCGGCACACAAATTCCGCATTCAGCGCGCCACCCGCGCGCGAGCTTCCGCCAGGCTCAGGTTGCGCCTAGCGAGGAGTGCGACATGCTCGGGGCCATTGCGTACGTGATAACGTACATACGTAATGACGACTGGAACCAAGCCTCGAACCCGCGGGAACCCCGCCGAAGCCACCGTAGGGCCCCGCATCCGTGCCCTGCGCGAGGCGATGGGGTTCTCGCTGCGCGACCTGGCCGAGCGCAGCGGAGTCAGCGCGCCGATGCTCTCTCAGGTCGAGCGGGGTGCGACTAGCCCGACCCTGGCCGTCGCCACGAAGATTGCCGCCGGGCTGGAGTTGACCCTCTCGCAATTGCTGCGCCTTGACGAGGGCGAGCACGTCGCGATCAACCGTGCCGGGGAGCGGCGCCGTTACGAGCGCGGGGGACACCACTTCGAGGAGCTAACCCCGCCCCTACCGGGACAGCGCGCCGACGTTTCCCTGCACACCCTGAAGCCGGGCGCGACGACGGGGGGACCGGGCGACCCACCGATTCACGAGCCAGGCAGCCGCGAGACGGCCGTCGTGCTGACGGGCGTGCTGGCGCTGGTCGTCGACGGTGCGCGCCATGAACTCCACGCTGGGGACAGCGTCACCTTCGACGCCGACCTGCCACACCATTTTGAGAACGAAGGCGAGGAGCAAGCACGCTTCCTTGCCGTGATCGCCGCCGGGCTGAGGAGGAGTTAGCGATGCCACAAACCATGTTCGACAAGATCTGGAGCGAGCACGAGGTCTCCGACGGCCTGCTTTACATCGACCTGCACCTGGTCCACGAGGTCACTTCACCGCAGGCCTTCGATGGACTGCGCCTGGCGGGTCGACAGGTGCGCCGGCCCGACAAGACCTTGGCGACCGCCGACCACAACGTACCGACCGACGGCACCAAAGCCGCGAGCCTGATCGCCGACCAGCTCTCGCGCGTTCAAGTCGAGACGCTGGAGCGCAACTGTGAGGAATTCGGAATCCCGCTCTACTCGCTGGGCTCCGAGCGACAGGGGATCGTGCACGTGATCGGCCCCGAGCTGGGGGTGACCCAGCCGGGGATGACGATCGTCTGCGGCGACAGCCACACCTCGACCCACGGCGCCTTCGGGGCACTCGCCTTCGGCATCGGCACCTCCGAGGTCGAGCACGTGCTGGCGACCCAGTGCATGGTGCAGAAGCGCCCGAAGACGATGCGCATCTCCTACGCTGGCGAGTTGGGCGGGGGCGTCACGCCCAAGGACCTGATCCTGGCCACGATCGGCCGACTCGGCACCGGGGGCATGGTCGGCCACGCGGTCGAGTACGCCGGCCCGGCGATCGAGTCGCTCTCGATGCCCGGCCGGATGACGGTCTGCAACATGACGATCGAGGGCGGCGGGCGGGCCGGGATGATCGCGCCCGACGAGACCACCTTCGAGTGGGTGCGGGGGCGCGCCGCCGCCCCTTCGGACTTCGATGCAGCGGTCGAGCGTTGGCGCGAGCTTCCCACCGATCCCGGCGCTGATTTCGACACCGAGGTCGAGGTCGACGCGGCCGCGATCTCGCCGATGGTCACCTGGGGCACCAACCCGGGAATGGTCGTCGAGGTCACCGACTCGGTGCCCGACCCAGCGGCGATGGAGTCGCCCGCTGACCGCGAATCGGCCGAACGGGCGCTCGCCTATATGGCGTTAGAGCCTGGCACGCCGATGACCGAGGTCCGGCCCGAGCGCGTCTTCATCGGCTCCTGCACCAACTCCCGGGTCGAGGATCTGCGCGAGGCGGCCGCGATCGTCGAGGGGCGTCGCGTCGCCGACTCCGTAAGGGCGATGGTCGTGCCCGGGTCGCAGCAAGTCAAGGCAACCGCGGAGGAAGAGGGCCTGCACGAGGTCTTCCGCGCCGCTGGCTTCGAGTGGCGCGAGGCGGGCTGCTCGATGTGCCTTGGAATGAACCCCGACACTCTGATCGAGGGAGAGCGCTGCGCCTCGACCTCGAACCGCAATTTCGAGGGTCGTCAGGGCAAGGGTGGGCGTACCCATCTGGTCAGTCCGAGGATGGCGGCCGCTGCCGCAATCGAGGGCCATTTTGTCGACATCAGGGATTGGAGCTGAGATGAGGCCGATTGACGTAATCGAGGGCAAGGTCTCGGTCCTGGACCGGGCCGACGTCGACACTGACCAGATCATCCCCAAGCAGTTCCTGAAGCGGGTCGAGCGGACCGGCTTCGGCGAGTTTCTCTTCTACGACTGGATTCGCGACGGCGAGATCGAGCTGGAGCCGAACCCGATCCTGCTTGCCGGCCGCAACTTCGGCTGTGGCTCCTCGCGCGAGCACGCGCCCTGGGCGCTCGAGGACTTCGGCTTCGAGGCGATCGTCGCCCCGTCCTTCGCCGACATCTTCTACGTCAACTGCACCAAGGTCGGACTGCTGCCGGTGGTGCTGGACGAGGAGCATTGCCGCGCCATTGCGAAGGCGGGGGAGGCGAGGATCGACGTCGACGACCAGACGGTGACCAGCGCCGCCGGCGTCGTCGAGTTCGAGATCGAGCCCGACGTCAAACACCGCCTGCTGAATGGCCTCGACGACATCGGCATCACGCTCGAGAGCGTCGCGACGATCGACGAGTTCGAGCGCTCTGCCGTCGTCGGGCGCGGGCCGGTGACGACCGCGCTCTAGCGCCACGGACATGGGCCGCTCGATCAACACCGGACCGCGCGAGTGGGACGCCGAGACCTACGACGCGCTGGCCTTCCCGCAATACGCTTGGGGCCTGGAGGTGGTCGAACGCCTCGAGCTGAGCGGCAGCGAGACGGCCCTCGACGCGGGCTGCGGGTCGGGTCGGGTCAGCGCCGAGCTGCTGAAGAAGCTGCCCGACGGCAAGCTGATCGCCGTCGACGGCTCGGAGGCGATGATCGCCAAAGCCAGGGAGCGCCTCGGCGACGGGACGACCTATCTGGTCTCCGACCTCACCGAGCTCGAAGTCGAGCGCCCCGTCGACCTGATCTTCTCGACCGCGACCTTCCACTGGATCGTCGACCACGACCGCCTCTTCGCACAAATCCATGCGGCCCTGGAGCCAGGTGGCCGCCTGGTCGCGCAGTGCGGGGGAGAGGGCAACGTCGCAGAGCACGCCAAGGCGATCGCGGGCGCCGCGGCCCGGCCCGAGTTCGCTCCCCATTTCGAGGGCATGGAGGCGATGTGGAACTTCGCCGCGCCCGACGCAACCGAGGCAAAGCTGCGCAACGCCGGCTTCTCGGAGGCGCGCTGCTGGCTGGAGCCGAAGCCGGTGACGCCCAAGCAGCCACTCGAATTCACCGAAACGGTCACCCTCGGCCCCCACTTAGACCGGCTTCCAGGGAATCTTCGCCGCCCCTTCGCCGAAGCGGTGCTGGAGCTCTGCGCAAAGCCACTCACCCTCGACTACGTTCGCCTCAACATCGAGGCTCGCGCCTAGCCGCCTGCGCATAGAGTCCCGGCTTGCGATGAGCGACGCACCGCGCATAGTCCTGCTGCCTGGCGACGGGATCGGGCCAGAGATCGTCGCCGCGGCGCGGCGGCTGCTCGAGGCGCTCGGCGAGTTCGAGTTTGACGAGCGCTTGATGGGCGGCTGCTCAATAGACGCCCATGGAGTCGCGCTCACCGACGAGGTGCTCGAGGCGTGCCGTGGCGCGGACGCGGTGCTGCTGGGCGCCGTCGGCGGCCCAAAGTGGGACACCACCGACCCCGACGCGCCTCGCCCCGAGCAGGGCTTGCTCGGCCTGCGCAAGGGGATGGGGCTCTACGCGAACTTGCGGCCGGTGCGGCCGAGCCCGGCGCTGGTCGGGGCCAGCCCCTTGCGCGAGGAGCGAATCGCCGGCACCGACCTGCTGGTCGTGCGCGAGCTGACCGGCGGTATCTATTTCGGCGACAGCGGCCGCGACGGCGACATCGCCCATGACACCTGCGAGTACTCGGTCGCCGAGATCGAGCGGATCTCCCGCGCCGGGTTCGCGGCCGCCCAGCGCAGGGCGGAGGGATCGAGCCGCGCCGCCCGGGTCACCTCGGTCGACAAGGCCAACGTGCTCGAGACCTCACGGCTCTGGCGCGAGGTCGTCAGCCGTGTCGCCGGCGAGTTCCCGGATGTCGAACTCGATCACCTGCTGGTCGACAACGCGGCGATGCAACTCGTCTCGCGACCGGCCGATTTCGACGTGATCGTCACCGAGAATCTCTTCGGCGACATCCTCAGCGACGAGTCGGCGATGTTGACCGGCTCGCTGGGGATGCTGCCCTCGGCGAGCCTCGGTGAGGCGGGCGAGCCGGGCCTGTTCGAGCCGGTGCACGGCTCGGCCCCCGACATCGCCGGCCAAGGAATCGCCAATCCCCTGGCAACCTTCCTCAGCACGGCGATGATGCTGCGCCACGGCCTCGATCGGCCAACCGATGCGGAGCGAATCGAGGATGCCGTGGACGCAGTCCTCGAGCGCGGCCTGCGCACCGCCGACCTCGCCGCGGCTGGGGAGGCAGCGGTCGGCACGAAGGGGATGACCGAGGCGGTCCTGGCTCAGCTTGCGTCCTAAAGGCCATCCCCGGTAAGGGTGGAACGTCTTGTACTTTTTCTGCGGGTGCGACCTCGGACGGCAGCGTCCTGTCTTCAGAAAAAGTTAAGTGGAACCCCTACCGGGGATGGCCTCTTCCGGCATACTTCTCGGGCATGGAGACGGCGGAGCTGATCTGGCAAAACGGCGAGTTCGTGCCCTGGCACGAGGCGACCACCCACGTCCTCAGCCACGGGCTGCATTATGGCACCGGCGTCTTCGAGGGGATCCGCTGCTACGAGACCGACCGCGGCCCGGCGGTATTCCGCCACCAGGACCACCTCGACCGGCTCGGCAAGTCGGCTGAGCTCTACTACTTCGAGCTGCCCTTCTCCGCTGAGGAGATCGCCGAGGCCACGCGCGAGCTGATCCGCCGCAACGGGCTGCGTTCCTGCTACATCCGGCCGCTTGCCTTCCGGGGCTACGGCAACCTCGGCCTCTACGCAACCGACGCCCCGATCGACCTGATCATCGCCGCCTTCCCCTGGGGCGCCTACCTCGGCGAGGAGGGCCAGAAACACGGCATCCGGGCCAAGGTCTCGAGCTGGCGACGAATCGGCTCCGGGGGGCTGATCCCCCACGCGAAGGCATCTGGCCAATACCTGAACTCAATCCTGGCCAAGACCGAGTCACAGAACGCCGGCTATGAAGAGGCCCTACTGCTCGACGAGCGCGGCTTCGTCTGCGAGGGATCCGGCGAGAACATCTTCGTGGTCCGGGAGGGTCAGATCGTCACCCCGCCGCACGTGGCGGCGATCCTCGACGGGATCAACCGCAAGTCGGTGATCCAGATCGCCCGTGACCTCGGCTACACCGTGGTCGAACGTGACATCGCCCGCTCGGAGCTCTACCTGGCGGAGGAGGTTTTCCTCACCGGGACCGCGGCAGAGCTCGTCCCAGTGCGGGAGATCGACGACCACCCGCTGGGCGAGCCGGGTGAGATCACCCGCGTGATCCAGTCGAAGTTCCAGGATGCACTGCACGGCCGTGCCGAGGAGTACCTCGAGTGGCTCGACTTCGTCGAGACTCCAGCCGAGGCAGACCAACCGAGTAAAGTGAGTTCCTGATGCAAACGCACTTCGAGGCAATCGGGCGAATTACCGCAGCCGCCTAGCGGCTGGCGCGTCGCTGCGCGCAAAGGCGGGCCTCCTGGCCCTCTTCCCGATCTCCCTCGTATCGAAAGGCATCAGATGGAACAGGTGAAGCTCTACGACACCACCCTGCGCGACGGCATGGGCGGCCCCGGCATGTCGCTCTCGGTGGGCGAGAAGCTGAAAGTAGTGAGAGCGCTGGACCGGCTCGGGATCCAACTGATCGAGGCCGGCTTCCCCAGCTCCAATCCCAAGGAAGCGGAATTGTTCGAACAGTTGGCCGAGCTCGAGCTCGAGCAGGCGACGATTGCCGCCTTCGGCATGACTCGCCGCCGCGATCTCGAGGCCGGGGACGACGAGGCCCTGGGCGTGCTGGTCGGCAGCTTCGCGCCGGTGGTCTGTCTAGTCGGCAAGAGCTGGGGTCTGCACCTGGAGAAGGTGATCAAAGTCTCGCCGGAGGAGAACCTGGCGATGATCGCCGACTCGATCGCCTTTTGTCACGAGCAAGGCAAGCGCCCCATCTTCGATGCCGAGCACTTCTTCGACGGCTACCGCGACGACCCGGTTTACGCGCTGGAATGCGTTCGCGTCGCCGCCGAGGCGGGCGCGGAGAACGTTACCCTCTGCGACACCAACGGCGGCAGCCTGCCCGGCTTCGTCGCGACGGCCACCGCTGCAGTCGTGGAATCCCTCGGCGACGGCTCGAAGGTCGGCATCCACACCCATGACGACGCCGGCTGCGCGGTCGCCAACTCGTTGGCCGCAGTGGAGGCCGGCGCCCGCCTCGTCCAGGGCACCGTCAACGGCTATGGGGAGCGCTGCGGCAACGCCAATCTGGCCACGATCCTGCCAGCGCTGCAACTGAAGATGGGCTTCGACGTGGTGGCGCCCGAGCAGCTGGCGACCCTGACCCAGACAAGCCATCTGCTCGACGAGCTCTGCAACATGACGCCGAATCCCGACCAGCCCTACGTCGGCCGCAACGCCTTCGCTCACAAGGCGGGGATGCATGCCGCCGGGATCGAGGCCGACGCTCGAACCTTCGAGCACCTCGATCCGGGCCAGGTCGGCAACCAGCGCGACATCCTCGCCTCCGAGCTTTCTGGCAAGGCGACGATCCGCAGCCAGGCGGCGCAGGCCGGCCTCGACCTCAACGACGGGGCAGCGGCGCGGGCGGTTGAGCGGCTGAAGGAACGTGAGCACCGCGGCTACCACTACGAGGT
>DATNGU010000258.1:0-2611 GCA_035605775.1 Solirubrobacterales bacterium
CAGACGATCTCACTTGGCAGCTCCAGCCCCCACTGGACGCCTCCTACCAGCCCCTGTAGAGCTAGTAGCCCGATTACCGCGGTCAGGGGCCGGAGAGCCCGCTTGTCGCCGTTAGGGCGGCGCAGGAGCAGCCAGACGGCAATCGCGGCCACTCCGAAGACGGCTGCGATCGTCGCGTGACGCTGGACCGTCCACTCCAGCGTGCCGCTGCCCTCGAAGCTGAAGCGATGGACGAGCTGTCCTTCGTGAGCGCCCGCGTGGGGTCCAGAGGCGGTTGCGATCGTCCCAACGAAGATCGTCAGTTGACCGAGTGGGATTAGGGCGCGGACCGCCCAGACACCCAAGCGGTCGCCGGAGCGTCGCCGCTCGAAGGGCTCGTAGCGCGAGCACCAGGCGAGGGCAAAGGAGGCGTCGAGGAGCAGCATCGAGAGGATGAAGTGGCTCATCACCAGGCCGGGGGCCAAGTGGTACTTGACTACCAGGGCGCCGAGGATCGCCTGTCCGATCACCCCAAGGGGCAGTAGCGCGCCGAAGAAGGCGAGGTGCCAGCGGAAGGGGTGACGAAACCAGGCGAGCGCACTGGCAGCAATCACGGCGATCCCGACGAAGCCGGTGAGGACGCGGTTGCCGTACTCGATCACCGCATGGGTATCGAGCGGGGGCACGGTACCGCCGTAGCATTTCGGCCAGTCCGGGCAGCCGAGGCCTGAGCCGGTGAGGCGGACCCCGGCGCCGGTCAGCACGATCAACGAGAGCGCCCCGAGGGCGACGAGGGTGACCTGAGCGTAGCGCTGTGGGGAGATCTCGAGGCGGTCTTTGAGGCGGGTCCTCATCGTCCCCAGATGATGTCAGCGGCCAGGCTCGGCCGCGGGTGGCTCAGCCGCCCTTGCTCTTCGAACCGCCGCCGGACTTGGTGCTCTGCAGCAGGTACTGGACGAGGTCTTCGAGTTCTTTCGGCGTCAGGTTCTGGGCATAGTCGGCCGGCATCACGTTGGGCGGGAAGCCTTTCGCGATCGAGGCGTTGGGGTCGGCGATCGATTCTTCGACCATCGCCGCGGTTTGTCCCGGCAGGACTTCGTCGAGGTTCGGTCCGGTGGTCCCGCCCGATTGCGCCGCGGCGAGCGTATGGCAGCCGCCGCAGCCGTTGTTGGCGAAGACCTGGGCGCCCGGTCCGCCCGGTACCCGAGGCGGTGCCGCCCCCGGCACACCGGCGTACATGCCGACGTAGGCGGCGACATCCTCAAGGTCCTGGCCCGTGACCAAGTCCGCCGGCATCGAAGCGGCGGGGTTGTCGGTGCTCGGGCGCGGGAACTCGACTTGCGCTTCGACGATCCCTTCGATCGTTTCGCCACCCTCGCCTATTTCCCGGGCGGCGGCGAAGGCGTCATCGAGATCGGGCCCGATCTGTGCGGTGGTGCCCGCCTGAGCCATGGCGTGGCAGGTGCCGCATTTCTGTACGAAGAGGACGCGGCCCCGCTCTTTGTCGGCGGTGCTGGTGCCACAGCCGGAGGCCGTGAGCGCGATTGCCGCGAGGGCGGCAAGGGCGAGCAGGGTGCGGATCGGGTTGGGTGGCTTGAGCATCGTCATACGGCGCGGAGCGCGCCGGAGTCTATAGGTCCAGGCCGCTCCCAACACGGCATGTCAGGCGTGCGCGTCGGGTACGCTTGAGTCGATCCTCACTAAGCCGCGAGCCGCGAAGGAGAGGCACGAGAATGCAGGTACGGGACGGGATGACGAAGGTCGTGTTAACGGTCGGACCCTCGCACACGCTGCGTGACGCGGCCAAGATGATGGTCGATAAGGGCACCGGCGCGGCGCTGGTAACCGATGACGAGCGCCCGGTGCCGGCGATAGTCACCGAGCGCGACATTCTCGACTCGCTCGGTCGTGGACAGGACCCCGACGTCGAGCTCGTTTCCGAGCACATGAGCGAGGGGGTCGTGGTTGCTTCACCCGACTGGAGCCTCGAGCACGCTGCCTCAGAGATGTCGAATCGGGGCATTCGCCATCTCGTCGTCTTTGACGAAGCGGAGCTGGTCGGCGTCCTCTCGATCCGCGACATAGTTCGCGTCTGGACGTCCGCCGGGGCAACCTCGGGCATGACCCCCGACTGACTCGGTCTCAGAACGTCAGGACCGAGGCGGTGAAATCGTCTCAAGCGGAAGAACCGCGCCTCGCGTTTTCTGGCGACGCGGAAGGCGAAAGTAATCCCTAGTTGCGCTCTTGATCATGGCCCGCATGGCGAAGAGGAGCACGACCAGGCCGGCAAGCGAGTAGATCCAGCCGCGGAACATGAAGCCCTCGGCGAAGATCCCGCATACAGCCAGGGCGGCGGCGAAGGCGAAGAAGACCGGTGCCCAGGAGGGGCGTGGGGCGTAGATCAGCTCGCCGGGCTCAGGGGTTTTGCGGTCCGCGCTCATGATGCGATGTAGAGCGTGGCGGCGACGAAGCAGAGGGCGAAGATCGCCGCGGCGATGCCGCCGGCGAGCAGGCCAGCCGCCATGTTCCGTCTCGAGGTCTCGCGGTCCACGGCCGGATTTCTATCAGGCGCGCCGGGCTCGACGGCTAGACGAGCCGGTCGAGCGGCATCGCCAGGAAGAGCAGCGCCAGG
>DATNGU010000259.1:0-3253 GCA_035605775.1 Solirubrobacterales bacterium
CAGTTGGTTGTCAACGAGGGGGCGACGGCGGGCGCTTCGCTTCCACACACTCACGCACAGCTCTACGCCCTCCCCTTTGTCCCGGCCGCCGTGGCACGAGAGCGGGAGCGGGCGGGCGCCTACAAAGAACGCACCGCCGGGGGCGGACTGCTCAGCGACGTTGTGGTCGAGGAGGTGCGCCGCCGTGAGCGGCTGGTCGCGATCGATGACGAGGCGGCGCTGATCTGTCCCTGGGCCTCGCGCTCCCCCTACGAGCTGCGTGTGGTGCCGCGCGGCGAGAACGCTCGCTTCGAGGAGGACACGGCGGGCGCCACGATGATCCGCACCGCGCTGCGACTCCTCGCGACGCGCTTCGACGGCTCTCCTGACCTGAACCTGTGGGTTTGCACGGCGCCACGCGGCGCGGAGGCCTTCCACTGGCACGTCGACATCGCTCCCAGGCTTACCGTCAAGGCTGGCTTCGAGCTCAGCACCGGCGTCGACATCAACATCTTCCCGCCCGAGCGGGCTGCGGCTGAGCTGCGCGACTGCTAGCGGTTAGCCCCGCTGGTGCGACGCCGGTGTTTGGCGTGCCGCTTCCGTTTAACGCAGCGCAGTTTCCCCCGTACTTTTTTCTTGCGGAAGCCTTTTTTGCAGGTCAGTGGCTTCGGCTGGGGCGGGGTCACGATTGGCGGCAATGGGGCGCCGGCCGCCGGCGGTGCCGTCGCAGGTGGTTCTTCGGTCCCGGGCTGCGTGGGCGACGTAGTCGTAAAGGCCACGTCTCCGCCTTGGGTCGTTCCGGCGTTGCTGGTGACCACCAGCCGGTAGTGATACGTCGTTCCGGACGCGAGGCTCGTGATGCTCCGGGTCTCCGTCACATCGCTGCTCACGGGTTCGACCGGAGGGGTGCAGGAGAAGTTGGTGCCATAGGAGGTCGTGGTGCCGAACTCGAATCGACAGCTGGAGACGGAGCCGCCATGGGGGTTGACCTTCCCTTTCAGCATGGCCCCGGTCTGCGTCACGGACGCCGGCGATTCCGTCGTTACCGTCGCGGGCGCAGTGGGAAGCGTTTGGAACGTCTGTCCGCTGCTTGTCGCCGAGCCCGGGAAGGTTGCAGTCTTCTGTCGGTAGTGGTAGACGGTCCCCGGTGAGAGCCCGGCAACCTTGCCTTCGATCACGGTGGCGACGGATCCAGAGGGTTTTTTCGGACAGGGCAGCGTGTCCGCGTTGGCGAATTCGTTCGCCTGGAAGTCAGCGTCGTCGGTGTATTCGAACTTGCATTCGAGCACCGTGTGGGTGTGAGGATTAACCGAAGCGCGCATCGTGGCGGTCACTTGACCCGTCGCACCAGCGGTCATGATCGAGACCGTCGGCGACTGACTCGTCACCCGGTTGAAGACGTAGAACTTGCCGACGTCGCCCACGTACACCTTGCGAGTCGTCGCGTTCGCCGCGATCTGGGGGGCCACGAGGATGCCGAACGGCGCTTCGGGTTTAGTGAACAGGCCGCCGCCGAAGTCGTCGATCTGGGTTCCCGACGAGTTGTAGGCGACGACGTGGTAGTCCCCTCCGCCCGGCAGATCGCCGACGAAGACGGTGTCGTCCGCTGGGTCGACGCCGACCGCGGCGGCGCCGAGACCGCTCTGCAATTGGGAGGCGTAGACGTAGGTCCCCCCCGACGGGGACAGCTTGACCACCCGGTCGGGGCTCAGGTCGGCCACGTAGAGGTCGTTGTCGGAGTCGATCGCGACGCTGACCGGTTTGCCGAAGGTGGACCCGCCGAGGCACCCCCCGCAGCCGATTTCTTCCTGCAACACGCCCGAGGCATTGAAAACCTGGACTTTGTGGGTGACTGCGTTGGGGTAGTAGACGTCCCCGCTCGAGTCAGTCGCGATCTGAGGCAGGGTCCCGGTGTCGCTTAGGGGAAAGGTCGTGCCGGGCGATCCTGACGAGGAGAAGAGGTCCATCCTCGCCGTGCCGAAGTCCCCCTGGGGGACGTGGACGAGCGCCTGCGCCGCGTAGAAGCCCTGCGTAAGCGGGTTTACGGCAACCCCGCCGTAGAAGCCGCCGCCTGGGGAGAAAACACCGCTGGCAGTGAGGTTGCTTTCGAACCGGTCGATCTCGCCAGGGGTGCCGATGGCGGGATTGCTGACCAGGATGGCTACGTAGATGCGCTGATTAGCCTGGTCGACCGCGATTCCGTGCGGCACCTTGCTGCCACCCAGGCTGCGCGAGGGCGTCGTGGGGTCCAGCTCGTATCCGGTCGCGGCCGAAGCCGAGGCGGTGGCGAATACGAGCGATGCGATCGCCAGCAGGAGAGCCGTGACGACCATGTTGGTGGCGGGCCCTCTCGCAGCCCCGCAGCGTTGTTTCTCCCTCATTCCCGTCGACCCTCCCTTGCCTTCGAGTCCCCTGCCGTGCTGCGTACCAGAGCGTTTATCCAATTTAACAGCCGTCCGCTCGAGTCTCGGGACCTTTAACAAGATCCTCATCCATCCGGCCAGGGCCCACCCCAGCCTCGCGCAGGAGCGGTCGGGGTTAGGCTGCCCCCGTGGCCCCCAACCCGCGCCCGATCCCGTCGTTTGTCGCCGACTCGACCCAGGAGGGGATCCCGCACGGGCGTTTCGCCGAGCGGCTGGGGGAGGAGTTCCGCGGCGCTTGCGGGGCGATCGAGGATCTTCCCGACGGAGTCGAGGCGCCGGATTCGATCGATTGGTTTCCCGAGCGTGCTTGGGGTGGGCGTGTCTGGGTTCCGGCAACCGCGCGCGCCGACGGACCCGAGAGCCCACTCGAGCTGTTCGGCCACGTCTCCTACGTCCTTCCGGATGGCGGTGAGCCAGACGACTTCCGCGCCGCCGCCGATTTCACCGACGTTCTCGCCGAGGACAACCCGGATTGGCGGATCGACCTAAACGACGACGTGATTGGCCGCTGGCGCGGCGAGAACGGCCGCGCCGGCGCGGTAACCGTGGTCTGGGGCCGCCCCCTCGTCCGCGGCGCCGTCGCCGCAACCGCGGAGCTGGACCTGGAGACGGTCGACCAGGAAGTCGTCTCCAACGAACGCTTCACCCTGATCGCCCTCGACGCCCTCGAGGGCTACGGCGACGAGATCTTCATGCAGGTCAAACTCTGGAGCCGCCGCGCCCAGGAGCTGGCTTCAGAGAGCCTCTACGCTTAGCCATCCGGCCCCGATAGCTCAGCTGGATAGAGCGACTCCCTCCTAAGGAGTAGGCCGCAGGTTCGAATCCTGCTCGGGGCGTTCTGTGATGTGTCG
>DATNGU010000260.1:0-2033 GCA_035605775.1 Solirubrobacterales bacterium
GGTGGCAAAGAGCCTCAGCTTCAGTGAGCCCCAGATCCCGATCGTCTCCAACCTCACCGGTGAGCAACTCACCAACGAGCAGGCGACCGACCCCGCCTACTGGGTCTCCCAGGTGCGCCAAGCGGTGCGCTTCGCCGGCGCGGTCACCACCCTCGACGCTCAGGGCGCCACCACCTACCTCGAGCTGGGTCCCGACGCCGTCCTCACCGCGATGGCCTCGGAGTGCCTCGAGGATGCGGAGCGCCAACCCGCCTTGATCCCCACCCTGCGCCGCGATCGGCCCGAGGTGCAGACGCTTGCGCTCTCACTTGCCGCGGCGCACGCCGCCGGCGCAAGGCTCGACTGGGTGACCTTCTTCGACGGCACCGGCGTCAAGCGCGTCCCCCTGCCCACCTACCCCTTCCAGAGAAGGCACTACTGGCTCTCTGTCGCAGCCGACGCCGGAGACCCCAGCGCGATCGGGCTCGCCGATGCCGAACACCCGCTGCTTGCGGCGACGATCGAGACCCCCGAAGGCGAGGGGCTCTCCTTCACCGGCCGCCTCTCGCTCGCCACCCACCCCTGGCTTGCCGACCATGCCGTCGGCGGCACCGTCCTTCTCCCGGGTACCGCCTTCGTCGAGCTGGCGCTGAAGGCCGGCGAGCAGGTGGAGGCGCCGACGCTGGAGGAGCTGACCCTGCAGGCGCCGCTGATCCTGTCCGAGCAGGGAGCTGTGGCATTGCAGGTTTCGATTGGCGGCCCGGACGAGGAGGGTCGCCGCGAGGTCTCGATCCACTCCCGCCCCGACGGGGCCGAAGGGGGATGGTCCTCTCATGCGCAGGGGCTCCTCTCCCCGCAGGCCCCACAAGCTCACGAGCCGCTCGCAGAGTGGCCCCCTTCCGGCGCAACCGAGATCGACGTAGAGGGCCTGTACGACCAGCTTGGCGCGTATGGCCTCGAGTACGGCGCTGCCTTCCAGGGCTTGACCAAGGCCTGGCAGGACGGCAAGGCGGTTTATGCGGAGCTCTCCCTTGCCGATGCCCAGCGCGAGGACGTACAGCGCTTCGGCATCCACCCGGCGCTGCTGGACTCGGCCCTGCATGGCATCGGCTTTCTCCCCGACTCGGGCTCTGGCTCGGGCGAGGGCGTAAAGCTCCCCTTCGCTTGGGGCGACGTTTCCCTGCACGCCGTCGGGGCCACCGAGCTGCGCGTGCGGATCGAGGGCAAGGGCGAGGCGGCATCGCTCACCCTCGCCGACCCGAGCGGGACGGTCGTCGTCGCGGTCGGCTCGCTGCGCCTGCGCCCGCTCGACCTCTCGCAGCTTCAGGGCGCCGGCGGCGCCCGGGACGAGCTATTGGGGCTTCGCTGGGTCGAGGTCTCCGGCGAGGGGGAGCCGTCCAGCGGCGACGGTCCGACCCGGCTCGCGAGCATCGGGGGGCTCGACCTCCCCGGCGTCGAGCGCCACCGGGACGTCGAGGCCCTCTGCGCCGGCCTTGGCGATGGAGAGGAGGCGCCCGAGCTGGTGCTCTGGGAGCCCGCTCCCGGTCGCTCCCAGGGACTCCCCGAGGCGGCCCGCGCCACTACCCAGGATGCCCTGGAGCTCCTCCAGGAATGGCTCTCGGAGGAGAGCCTCACCGGCTCGCGCCTCGTCGTGGTCACCCGAGGTGCCGTTGCGGCCACGGAGGGCGAGGCCCCCGACCTCGCCCTTGCACCCCTCTGGGGTCTGCTGCGCTGCGCCCAGGCTGAGAACCCCGACCGCTTCGCCCTGGTCGACACCGACGGCAGCGAGGCTTCCCTGGCGGCGCTGTCCGCTGCGCTTGGGCTGGAGGAGGAGACACAGCTGGCGCTGCGCGAGGGCCAGTTGCTGGCGCCGCGGGCGGTCCCGATGCCGGCTCCGCCACAGGAGGACGGGGAACCGGCTCGGGTCTTCGACCCCGACTCGACCGTCCTCGTCACCGGCGCCACCGGAGCCCTCGGCGGCCTGGTCGCCCGCCACCTGGCCGCAGAGCACGGTGCCCGCCACCTCTTGCTGGTGAGCAGGAGGGGGGAGGAGG
>DATNGU010000261.1:0-5318 GCA_035605775.1 Solirubrobacterales bacterium
CATAGGGAGTCGGGGGAAGTCCCGACGGAGCCTCCCCGCTGTTGCTCCAGCGGGACTTCCCCCGACTCCCCTCACCGCAACCACAGCTTTAAATCGTCACCTAGCCCACTGGGTCGGGGCGGACCGCAACGAGATCCTCGCCGCCTGGCGCGAGCGCGACGCATTACGCGGCCGTCAGATTTCCTGGGAGGGCGGCGCCGGGGTCGCCGATGGGATCGAGGACTCGGGCGATTTAGCCGTCGTCACTGCCGGCGGCGACCGCGTCGTCCTCGGCGCTGGCGAGGTCCACCTCCGGCTCTGAGCCGTTTTTCTTGGCCCTTGCCCCCCTGGGGGCGCGCTTCGGGGGTTTCGCCCCGTTCTCACCGTTCGTGGCCTGCCCGCCGCCCTTGCCCCTTTTCCGTTTGCGCCGCTTTTTGCCGGCTTTGGGGAAGTTGCGCAGTAGTTCACGCGCGGTCGCCGAGGGTTTACGGGCCATTCGCATTCGGGCTCCGCGCAGCACCTCCTCGCCTTCCGGGGTGTGCGAGACGGCACCTGCGAGCAGCGCCACGGAGAGGCGACGGTCCTGTTTGCGCGCCGCGTGGACCAGGCGTCGGGCGTTGCGCCCGTGCGCCCGTCCCGAGGAGTTGACGAGCAGGCCGAGCAGTCGCTTCGTCTCCGGCCAGCGCTGCACGGCGTACTCTTCGTGCAGGTCGCGGGTGTAGGAGGCGAGCCGCCAGACCCAAGCTTGCGCTTGGTCGCGGCGGCCGATCCGTTTGTCGACCAGGGTCTGCAGCAGAGTCTTCGTACCCGCCCGCTTGTCGTCACGGCTCCAGGTGCCGACGATGTCGATCGCGTCGTCGAAAGCATCGGGGTCGCGCAGGTCGGCGATCTCGGCCAGCGCTTTCAGCCGCAGCTGCGAGTTGCGGTTGCGCTGTACGCAGGTCAGCAGGAAGCGACGGCGCAGCTCTTTGGTGCGGTCGTTTTGCAGCATCGAGCGTGCCCGGCGCCAGTTCTGCGGACTGACCCGGGCTCCGGCCAGAGCCGCCCAGGCGTGCTGCTCGGCGTGGTCGAGATTCTCGACCGCGATTCGCCACAGCTCCCGTTCGAGCACCTGGGTGCGCCGTTCGGAGTCGTCGGATACGGGGACGATGCGCCGCTCGACCCGCACCCGCCGGCCGCGGCCGCGGCGCACCGGTCCGACCACGATTGCGCCGCCGCGGTAGACGTCGCGGTCGAGCAGGCTGTGCAGGGTCACGATCGTCTCGTCGTGGGTGGTCGCCGGGTGGACGAAGTCGATCACCAGACCGGCCTCCTTGCCCGGCGCCCGGCGGGTTACGCGGCCGACCCGCTGTTGGTAGATCCGCCGCGAGGCGGTCGGGGCCAGATGCATGCAGATCGTCGCTCGCGGCGAGTTCCAACCCTCGGCGAGCAGCATCGCGTTGCAGAGCACGTCGACCTCGCCGCGCTCGAAGGCGGCGAGGATCTCGGCCAGTTCGCGCTTCGGGGTCTCGCCGGAGACCGCGCGAGCGACGATTCCCGCATTCTTCAGCGCTTTGGCGACGTTCTTTGCGTGCTGCACGCCAGCCGTGTAGAGGACCCCCGGCGTTTTGCTGAAGCGCGTCTTGTAGAGGTCCGCGATCGCCACGTTGAAAGGCTCCTGGTCGAGCAGCGCGGCCAGCTCCTCCTGGTCGAAGTCCTGGTCGACCTCGCCTTTTCTCAGGGGCACCTTGGCGATCGTTCGCACTCCCGGTCCGGGCGGGATGCGGATGGAGCGCAGCGGCGCGATTACCCCCCGTCGCGCCGCCTGGGCCAGGTCGAAGCGCGAGGTTTGGGTCGGGAAGAGGTCGGCGACGTGGCGGGCGATCAGCGCCCCGGTCGCGGTCATGCCGATGAAGACGGGCCCGGTCCAGGCGCGAATGCAGGCGCTGGTTTTCTCACCCAGCGCGGTGTGCGCCTCGTCGCAGATCACGATCGAGTAGGCGTCGGAGACTTTCTTGTGGTTGCGGACGAACCACTGGTAGGTCTCGACGGTGACCGGTCCGTCGGGGTCGTCGCGGTCGCCGAGCAGCGGCGGGCGCAGCCGCTCCTTATAGCCGCGGTCAGAAATCTCGCCGATGAACTGATCGACCAGGTTGCGGCGATGGGTGAGGATGAGGACGCCGCCGGTGCGAGTGGCGTCGATGAAGCCGACCGCGGCGACGGTCTTGCCTGCACCCGTCGCGTGCTCGAACCAGAAGCGCCGCGCCGCGCCCGGATCGTCGGCGGCCTCGGCGACTGCCTCGTCCTCGTCGTCCTCGACCGACTCTTCCTCCCAGTCCTGGGGCTCCTCGTCCGGGGCCAACTCCTCCGGCTCCTCCTCGTCTTCGTCGCCCTCGCCGTCGGCGGCGGCGGGCTCGGCAACGTCGACCGGGGCGGGCTCGGCGCCGTTTTCAGCCGCCGTCTGCTGCTCGGACATCAGCTCGGTCAGCGTTCCCGAGAGCGCGTCGACCTGATGCGGGTTAAGTTCGGCTCCGTCGCGCAGTTTCGGCGGCTCGTCGGCCAGCAATCGCTCGAGGCCCAGCAGCAGGGAGAAGTCCCGGCGCCACTGAATCGAAGGCTCCTCGGCCCCTTCGTCCAGCTCCTTCAGCGCGGCGTCGAGGGCACGGCGGCGAGCGGTGCCGGGGGCGAGCGCCTCCGCACCCTCGCCGTCGAGCAGCAACGGCTCGCGGGCAAACGCCGCCGCCCGCTCAATGTCGGCGCCTGAAGGAACTGCCGCTGGCGCGGCAACTTCGCTGGTCTTGGCCATAAAGGCTTTGGTTCGTTCCCGCGGCGCGTGTGACGTGCCCCCGGGAAGAGTTAGACGAGGATGCCGGAGGTTCGGTTTGTCCTCTCCCCGGCGCTCTCGAGCGGCTCGCATACGGCGAACCGAACATACGTATTGTAATCATCGAATTGAGACTGTTGCGGCCAACCCTGCAGATTGCCCTCGTTCTCGCCATTTTGGCAGCGCTTCTCGCAGCCGGCTGCGGCTCCTCGTCGGGCGGTGACTATGGGGGCGAACACCCCGATTACGCGAAGGCGCTGGCGGGCGCACCGGGTCCGCTCGCCGCGTTGTATAAGCAGCCGAACCAGTTGCTGCCCGGCGACACGGATGCCTATGAGAAGCGGCTGGCGGCGTTGCGCGGCTATCCAGTGATCGTCAACGTCTGGGCCTCCTGGTGCGGGCCGTGCCGCTTGGAGTTCCCACACTTCCAGCGCGCCTCCGCGAGTTACGGCAAGCGGGTCGCCTTCCTTGGCATCGACAGCCAGGACTCCGACGACGCGGCGAGCACCTTCCTCGAAGAGGCGCCGGTCCCTTACCCCAGCTACACCGATCCCGACAAAGGGCTTGCCTCAAGCATCGGCGCTGACCTCGGGCTTCCCGATACCGCCTTCTACGATCGCAGCGGCGAGCTGACCTACCTCAAACAGGGCCCCTACCGCGATGCGGCGGAACTGCGTGCCGACATCGAGCGCTATGCGCTCGGCGATAACGCCGAAGGCGGATAATCGCGCCATGAGTGCCTACGTCGTCATCGCTTTGGTCGGGGTCGCCTTGCTTGTCGCCGAGCTGCTGCTGCCGACCGGGGGCGTACTGGCGGTGCTTGGAGCAGTGGGGCTGGTAGCGGGCGGAGTCGTCGCCCTTACCGCCGAATCCGATTCGAGCGCCAGCGAGTGGGCGGGCCCGGCTCTGATCACGGTCGGTGTTCTCTCGGCGATCTGCTTTTACTTCGTCACCCGCAAAGTGCTGGCGGCGCATCGGGACCAGCCTGTTCGCACCGGCCACGAGGAGCTGATCGGCGCTCCCGCCGAAGTGCGCACCTCGCTTGATCCAGAGGGTCAGGTGTGGGTCGAGGGAGCACTGTGGCGGGCGCGGTTGGCCGGCGATGGTGGATCGCTGCGGCCGGGGGATAGAGTCAAGGTCGAGGCGGTTGAGGGGCTGACCCTGATGGTCCGGCCCGAGCCGTCGTCCGAGAGTCCCAGCTGAGGAAGGAGCAGGCCGATGGGAGCAGCAGTGGTGGTACTGGCCGTCCTGGTGATCTTTGTGGCGATCGCGCTCGGGTCCGCAGTCCGAGTTCTGCGCGAGTACGAGCGCGGTGTGATCTTCCGACTCGGCCGTCTGATCGCGACCAAGGGGCCCGGTCTGATCCTGTTGATCCCCTTCATCGATCGCATGGTGCGGGTCGACCTGCGCACGGTCACCCTCAACATCCCACCGCAGGAGGTGATCACCCGCGACAACGTCCCGGCCAGTGTCAACGCGGTCGCTTACTTCCGCGTGGTCGATTCCAACCGGGCGATCGTCGAGGTCGAGAATTTCCTCCTCGCCACCTCGCAGATCTCGCAGACGGCTTTGCGCTCGGTTCTCGGCAAGGCCGAGTTCGACCAGCTTCTCTCCGAGCGCGAGCGACTGAACGAACAGCTGCAGAAGATCATCGACGAGTCGACCGAGCCTTGGGGGGTCAAGGTGACCGCGGTCGAGATCAAGGACGTCGAGATCCCCGAGCAGATGCAGCGGGCAATCGCCCGACAGGCCGAGGCCGAGCGCGAGCGCCGCGCCAAGATCATCAACTCCGAGGGCGAGTTCCAGGCGGCGCAAAAGCTCACCGACGCCGCCGACATCATCAGCACCAACCCGGCCTCGCTGCAGCTGCGTTACCTGCAGACGCTGCTGGAGATCGGTAGCAACCAGAACACGACGATCGTTTTCCCGCTGCCGATGGATGTGCTCAAGCCGTTCCTCGATGCGACCGGGGGCGGCGACACGCCCCAACCACCGCCGAGTTGAGCGCGCCCGAGATCCGCATCGACCAGCTTTCGGGGCTGCGGACGATTCTCGCGCCCGGTCGCGCCGATCGACCCCACGGGTTCGAGCGAGCGGGGGGCGACGACGAGAAGGGTGCTGAGGGCTGCCCCTTCTGCGAGGGACGGGAGGAGAAGACTCCGCCCGAGGTCTACGCGGTGCGGCCAGCGGGAGGCGAGCCGGACACCCCAGGCTGGACGAGCCGGGTGGTGCCCAACCTCTATCCGGCGCTGGCCGGGGAAGACCCTGCTGCGGGCAGTGAGAACCCCGGCGGCCCAACCGCTGGCGAAGCGGGCACCTTCGCCAGCGCCGGCGACCCGTTGCTGGAGTCGCGGCGAGCCGGCGAGCCCGACCTGTTCGCCTCGCGGCCCGCGATCGGCGACCACGAGGTGATCATCAACGCCCCGGAGCACGTCACCGCAATGTCCGCGCTGAGCGAGGAGCGCTTCGCCGGCGCGATCGCCACCTGGCGCGAGCGTATGCGCGCTCACCCCGGTGCTTCCTACGTGCAGTTGGT
>DATNGU010000262.1:0-2649 GCA_035605775.1 Solirubrobacterales bacterium
AGGCGAGCCTCTTCTCGACCCCGCCGGTAGCCGGACGCTGGTAGACGAATTCGACAGGTCCTAGGCTGTCCCACAGCTCAGGCGACACGGCGCTGAGATTGCCAGCAAGCCTCCGGCCTTCGCTATCGGCCACGAGATAGAGGCTGTTGCCGGGCGTTCCGCTGCGCTCTGCCACAATGCGCACAAGCTGATCGAGCCCTCCTGCCCGGTACTGCTCGGCAAGGCCTTTCAGCTCGGCGTCGATCGTCTGGTTGAGCTGCCGCGACAGCAGGACTGTCGTGTTCCAATAAATGTAGATAATCGCCACGATCGCGGCGGCACTGAACAGCGCGAGATAAGTCAGCGAAAGGCGAAAGGTGGTGGTCCGGAAGAGCTTAGTGAGCGCTGTCACGGATGGTGTAGCCGGCGCCTCGGACCGTGTGCAGGAGGGGATTGCCGAAATTCTTGTCGATCTTGGACCGGAGGCGGGAAATGTGGACGTCGATGACATTCGTCTGCGGGTCGAAATGATAGTCCCATACGTTCTCGAGCAACATGGTGCGCGTTACCACCTGGCCCGCGTGCTTCATCAAATATTCGAGTAGGCGGAACTCGCGCGGCTGCAACATAATCGCTTCGCCCGCGCGCGTCACCTTGTGCGATAGGCGGTCTAGCACGAGGTCGCCTACGGCAAGACGGGTACTGCCCTCCTCCGGGGAGGTGCGCCGCGCCAAGGCCTCGATGCGGGCGAGCAGCTCGCTGAAGGCGTAGGGCTTGGTGAGATAATCGTCACCGCCCGCACGCAGACCTTTGACGCGGTCGTCGACCTCGCCAAGCGCACTCAGGATCAAGGCCGGAGTTCTGACATCCTCGGTGCGGAGCGATTGAATGACCGCAAGCCCATCGCATTTTGGCAGCATGCGGTCGACGATGAGCACATCATAGGCATCGGCTCTGGCGAGATCGAGGCCGGTCTGGCCGTCGCTGGCATGCTCGGCGACGTGACCAGATTCCCTCAGCGCCCGCTTGAGGAAGGTCGCCGTCTCCTGATCGTCCTCGATGACCAGCACGCGCATGTTTGGGAAATCTCCGGGCGATTGGCCTATACGCGACAGGTGAGAACTCACGACAGCCCTGGATGAGAGGCGGGCGGCGCGGCGGGGGGAGACCGCGCCGCCCTCCGGCGTTCAGAAGGCGGTTTAAGCCTTCTTCAGGGAAAGCGCCACGAAGCGCGTCTGATCGCCGGACTTAACCTGCATCAGCACCTTGACGTTGTCCTTGTCGGTCTTGGCGCCATCCATGGCCTTCTTGACGCCAGCGGCAACATCTGAGGGCTGCGAGACGGCGACGCCGGCAACCTGAAGGATGACGTCGCCGGGCTTGAGTCCCTTGTCGGCTGCGTCGCTCTGCGGGTCCACCTCGGTGATCACCACGCCCTCATCGCCGGCGCCGGGGAACTTCGCCGCCGGTGCAAGCGACAGGCCGAGGTCCTTCATCTGCTGGCCTGAGGTGTCGGACTTATCCTCCTCGAGAGCTGCGAGCTTCTTGCTGCTTGGGAACGTGCCGAGCTTCATGTCCACGGTGCGTTTCTCGCCATAGCGGACGATGGAAAGCTTGACGTCGGTGTTCGGGTGAAGCTCGGCGATCTTGCGCGCAAGGTCGCGGGAGTCGTCGATCTTCTCGCCGTTCACCTCGACGATGACGTCGCCAGGCTTGAGGTCCTTCTTGGCGGCAGGGCCGTCCTCGGTCACCTTGGTGACCATGGCGCCCTTGGCTTCGGGCAGGCCGATCGACTCGGCGATGTCGTCGCTCACATTCTGGATCACGACGCCAAGCCAGCCGCGGTCAACCGTGCCGGTGGTCTTGAGCTGGCCCACGACTTCTTGGACCAGTGCCGCGGGCACGGCAAAGGCGATACCCACACTGCCCCCGGAGGGAGAGAAGATGGCGGTGTTGACGCCAACCACCTTGCCGTCGAGATCGAACGAGGGACCGCCGGAATTGCCGCGGTTCACCGCCGCGTCGATCTGGAGGTAGTCGTAGGGACCGGAGCCGATGTCGCGGTTATGGGCCGAGATGATGCCGGCGGTCACGGTGCCACCGAGGCCGAACGGATTGCCGACGGCGAGAACCCAGTCACCGACGCGGGGATCCTTCTGCGAGAACTCGACATAGGGAAACGTCTTGCCCTCTGCCTTGACCTTGATCAGCGCCACGTCGGTGCGCGGGTCGGTGCCGACGAGGGTGGCGGGATATTTCGCGCCATCCTCCATCGTCACGGTGATGTCCTCGGCATCCTCGACCACGTGGTTGTTGGTCACGACGTAGCCGTCAGGCGAGATGAAGAAACCGGAGCCCTGAGCGAGGCTCGGCTGCGACTTTGGCTGCTGCTGCGGCATGCCTTTGCGGAACTGCTTAAAGAAGTCGTAGAGCGGGTTGTCCTCGGGCAGATCGGGAAGGCCTGGGATCTGCTCGTTGTCAGCGACCTTGACGTCGCCTTTGACATTGATGCTGACCACGGCCGGCGTCACCTTCTGCACGATATCCGCGAAGGTCAAAGGCGCACGGCCATATGGAGTCTCAATGGTCTGCGGCGGGGTGGTGGTCTCGGCGGCGGCGAACGGCACGCTGTTGCCGAGCGCAAGTCCTAATGCGCTTGTCGCGAAAAGG
>DATNGU010000263.1:0-8086 GCA_035605775.1 Solirubrobacterales bacterium
ACGCGGCGCAGCAGGTCGAGCACCTCGCGCCCGGACTGCGAATCGAGGTTGCCCGTCGGCTCGTCGGCGAAGATCACCGATGGGCGTGACGCATGCGCGCGGGCAACCGCTACGCGCTGCTGCTGCCCGCCGCTGAGCTCCGATGGCCGGTGCGTCAGGCGGTCGCGCAGCCCGACCGTGTCGATCAGCCGGTCGACCCATTCGCGATCCGGCGAGCGCCCCGCGATCGACAGCGGCAGCAGGATGTTCTCCTCCGCGGTCAGGACCGGCAGCAGGTTGAAGAACTGGAAGACGAAGCCGAGTTTGTCGCGGCGCAGCTTGGTCAGCGCGGCGTCGTCGAGCCCGGTGATCTCCTCCTCGTCTAGGACGACGCTGCCCGAGGTCGGCATGTCGAGCCCGGCGAGAATGTGCATCAGGGTCGACTTGCCCGACCCCGACGGCCCCATGATCGCCGTGAAGCGGCCACGCTCGAACCCGGTCGTGACGTCGACCAGCGCGTCCACCGCCGCCGCGCCCTCGCCGTAGCGGCGCGAGACGTCCGTTGCCGTGACGACCTGCCCGTTCTGGCTCATGAGTCGCACCGTATCGATCTCGGGTGGTGGGGCTATCTCGGCAGCCTAATAGCCTGGCGCGGATGGCTCTCGCGGATGATTTCGATGGATTCCTGGTCGACCTCGACGGGGTCGTCTGGGTCGGGCGGGAGCTGGTCCCAGGATCAATCGAGGCGCTGCAGGTGCTACTCGGCGACGGCAAGGAGATCGTCTTCGTCACCAACAACCCGGGCAAGCCGTCGTCCGCGTACGCAGAGCGCTTGCGTAAAGCCGGGATTTCGGTACCCGACGATCGCGTCGTCACTGCCGGCGAAGCAACCGCGCGGCTCGCCGCGGAGCGCGCTGGCGAAGGCAGCACGGCGTTCGTGATCGGTGCACCCGCGTTCCACGACACGATCGCCGCGGCCGGCCTGCAGCTGATCGAGGGAGAGGCCGGCCGTGACGCCGACGTCGTCGTCGTCTCCGGCCATCGCGGCTTCGACTACGAGGAGCTGCTGACCGCGACGCTCGCCCTGCAAGGAGGCGCGGCGCTGTTCGCGACGAGCCGCGACCCGACCCTGCCGATGCCAGGCGGCGCCTGGCCCGGGACGGGCGCCGTCCTTGCCGCGGTCGAGACGGCGGGCGCCGCCACGGCCGAGATCGGCGGCAAGCCCGAGCCCCATTTGTTCGAGATAGCCCGCGGGCGGGTCGCCTCCGCGGGGCGGGTGGCGATGGTCGGCGACCGCGTTTCCTCCGATATCGAGGGTGGGCGACGGGCGGGATTGGAGACGATCCTGGTGCTGAGCGGGGCGACCTCGCGCGAGGAGGCGGAGGGCGCGCAGCCGCCAGCGGACCACATCGCCGCGGACCTCGCCGCGCTGACCCGGCCATGAGCACAGCCGCAGCACCTACCGCCGCCGTCCAGCGGCCAGGTGTGGCCTTCGCCGGGGTCTTCGCCGTCACCTTCTCCGGACTGGTCGCCGTCGGCGCTGTGCTCCCGGTCCTCCCCCGCTACGTGCACGGGCCGCTGGACGCCGGCGACATCGCGGTCGGCGTGGTGATCGGCTCCTACGCCGTCACCGGGCTCCTCCTCCGCCCCTTCGCCGGGCGGCTCGCCGACCGCCGCGGCCGCAAGCCCGCCGTTTTGCTCGGCTCGTTTCTCGTCGCCGCGGCCGGCTTCCTCTATCTGCTGCCGCTCGGGGTGCCGGGACTGATCGGCGCCCGTCTGCTGCTCGGCGCCGGCGAGGGGACCGTCTTCACCGCCGGTTCGGCCTGGATCGTCGACATCGCGCCTCCCGAGCGGCGCGGCCGCGTGATCGGCCTCTACGGCCTCGCGGTCTGGTCCGGGCTCAGCATCGGGCCCCTGGTCGGCGAGCTGCTCCTGCACGCCTCCGGATACACCCTGGTCTGGCTCTTTGCCGGGGTGGCGCCGCTGATCGGGGCGCTGATCGCGCTGCGCCTGCCCGACCCGTTCCACCCGGTGCCGGCCGACGACGAGCACCACCCCCTGATCGCCCCCGAGGCCGTCCGACCGGGGGTCGCGCTCGCCCTCGCCTCGCTCGGCTACGCGACCGTGGCCTCCTTCGTCGTCCTCCACCTCGACGCGAGGGGCGTCGGCCATGGCGCGGTCGTGTTCGGCGTGTTCGCGACGATGGTCGTCCTGACCCGCCTCGTCGGCGGTGACCTGCCCGACCGGGTGGGCCCGATTCGCGTTGCGATCGTCGCCGCGCTCGTCGAGGCAATCGGACTGGCGACGATGGGCGTCGCCCACAGCCTCGGCGTCGCGATCGTCGGCGCCCTGGCGATGGGCGCGGCCTTCTCGCTGCTCTACCCCTCGCTCTCGCTGATCGTCGTCGGCCGGGTCGCCGAGACGCGACGGGGGGCGGCGTTGGGCACCTTCACCGCCTTCTTCGACGCCGGGATCGGCTTCGGAGCCCCGCTGGCCGGCATAGCGGCGGTGCTGGTGGGATACGAGGGCGCCTTTCTCTTCGCCGCGACGATAGCCCTCGTCTCATCGGCGACGATCGCCCTGGCTGTCTCCCGTCAAGGCCGCACCCTGCTCACGCCCTCCGGCGGACGTGCCTCGAATTAGAGGCCCAAATGGGTACCTAAGCTGAGCGCGTCCTGGGTCAGGGGCGTTCGGAGATCAGCAGCGCCTGGGCGGCGCGGCCGATTCGGCCGCGCTCGTCCGATAGGACCGACTCGGCGGTCCCGATCCCGTTCGGCTGCGGCGACGTGACCGCGTCGACGCAGACCCACTCGCCGTCTGGCATCCGCTCCAGGTGGACGCTGAGGTCGACGTTGATGAAGAGGTAGCGGCGCCAGTCGAGCACGGCGCTGATCCCGTTGCCGACGTCCGCCGCCACCAAGGTCCGCTGCAGTGGCGTCGGTTCCTCGCCGCCAACCAGTTGGCAGCCCATCCGCATCCAAACAGTGGCCGGGCCAGGCTCGCGAAAACCGCCGCCAACCGACCGCCATTCCATCGCCGTGTGGTAGCCGACGTCTTGGCCGGTGGAGAAAAACTCGGGCTTGTCGCCCTGATCGGGGCCGGGCGGCGCCGGCGGCGTGGTCACGACGTCGTCGGGAATCTCGATCTCAGCGGTCCGGATCCGCCAAGCCCGCGCCTTCATCAGCTCCCCCTCGTCGTTGGAAAGCGACGCCTCGATCATCTGCACGCTGCGCCCCGGCCGCACCACTTCCGCCTCAACTCGAACCGGCCCAATCGCCACCGGCCTCAAGATCTCGAAGGTGACCCGAGCAACCTGAAAGCCATCCGCCCCATCGACCCGCTCGATCTCCCGCCCCAGCAAAGCCGACGGGGGCCCAGCATGCTGAGCCCCCGGATCCCAGGGCCCCCGGGTCAACTCAGTGGCCACGAACCCCTCATCAGCTTTCTCGTAAAAAGCTTCCTCCACGGCAGCGAATCGTATGGGCGGGCGGAGTCGTCTCGATAGTGCCTCGCGAAGCGGCTCCGCAGAGTGGTTCCCCCGCGAAGCGGTCCAACATAGTGAGCGAAGCGAACCCAGGCACTGGCGAGACGACTCCGCCCGCCCTCTACCCTTGCTCCAATGGAAAAGGTGAAGAAGTCAGACGAGCAGTGGCGCGAGCAACTGACCCCGGAGCAGTACG
Source organism: Solirubrobacterales bacterium (assembly GCA_035605775.1). Taxonomy (GTDB): domain Bacteria; phylum Actinomycetota; class Thermoleophilia; order Solirubrobacterales; family 70-9; genus VRUE01. The sequence continues at coordinate 3,660 of DATNGU010000263.1, forward strand.
AGGTGACCCGCAAGGCCGGCACCGAGCGCGCCTTCACCGGTCCCTACGTGGACGAGAAGACCGAGGGGATGTATCGCTGCGTCTGCTGTGGCACCGAGCTGTTTTCCTCCGAGACCAAGTTCGACTCGGGCACCGGCTGGCCCAGCTTCACCGAGCCGGCCAACCTGGAGCACGTCGAGCTGCGGCCCGACAACAGCCTGCTGATGCGCCGCACCGAGGTCGTCTGCAAACACTGCGACGCCCACCTGGGCCACGTCTTCGACGACGGACCGGGACCCAATGGACAGCGCTACTGCATCAACGGCTGCGCCCTCTCACTGGATAAGGCGTAGCCGCCCCCGGACGCGAAGCGGAGGAGGCGGCGCTTTACCTATTTGACGCCGCCGCCAGCACCCAGGTAGCTGAAGCGCACGGCGAGGGCAACCGCCTCGGTGCGGGTGTCGACCTCCAGCTTGGCGATCGCGTTGCGGACGTGGGTGTGGACGGTCGCGGGGCTGAGGCCGAGCCGCTCGGCGATCTCTTTTACCCGCAGACCCTCGGCGAGCAGCTCGAGGATCTGCCGCTCACGCGGCGAGAGGTCGAGCAGTTTCTCCACCTCCGAAGGCTTGCCGCCGGCGAAGTCGCCGCCAAGGAAGGTGCCGCCGCCGGTCACGGCTTTGACCGCGCGGGCAATGTCCTCCGCCGGGGCTGACTTGAGCACATAGCCAGAGGCACCCGCCCGCAGCGCAAGGGCGAGCAGGTCGGGCTGGGCATGCGCGGTGAAGATGATCACTTTGGTCCGTGGCCGGACCTTGAGGACCTCCTTGGTGGCCTCGATTCCGTCACGTTTGGGCAACTCGACGTCGATGATCAGGACGTCGGGTTCCAGTTCCTTGACCACATCGACGACGTCACGCCCGTTCGACGCCTCGCCAACGATCTGCAGCGCGTTCGAATTGGCCATCCGCGATTTGATCGCATCGCGGACGATCTCATGATCGTCGCAGAGGACGACCCGCTTACCGTCGCGAATGCTGGTGCTCATTGGGCAGGAATCCTCTCAGGGGAGCCATACTGATGCAGAATATTAGGTAGCGTGAAACCGCCTTCCCGATCTTGGCGGTTCTCAATCAGCGCGATTATCGTCCGTCCTACGGCTACGGCCGTCCCATTTAGCGTGTGCACAGGCTGGATTGCTTCGTTATCGGCAGGTCGATACCTACAACTGAGGCGGCGCGCCTGATAATCGGTCGTGTTCGAGCAGGAGGTCAGCTCGCGGTAGCGCTCCTGGCTCGGAATCCACGCCTCGCAGTCGTACTTCTTTGCTGCCGGGGCGCCGAGATCACCCGCGGCAACGTTGACGACGCGGTAGGGAATCTCCAGCTCAGAGAGGATGCGCTCCTCGATCGCCAGCAGGCGCTCGTGCTCGGCCGCCGACTCGGAGGGCTCGACAAACGAGAACATCTCGACCTTGTCGAACTGGTGGACGCGGAAGATGCCGCGCGTGTCGCGACCGGCGGCGCCGGCCTCGCGACGGAAGCAGGGAGAGAAGCCGGCGTAGCGCAGCGGCAGTTGCTCGGCCTCGAGAATCTGGTCGGCGTGCAGGCTGGCGAGGGCAACCTCCGAGGTGCCGACCAAGAAGAGCTCGTCCTTCGGCACTTCGTAGATCTGGTCGCGGTCACCGGGCAGGAAGCCGGTCCCGTGGAGGGCCTCTTCGCGAACCAGAACCGGTGGCACGACCGGCTCGTGCCCCTCGCCGCGGGCTAAATCGATCGCGAACCGGACCAGCGCCAGCTCCAACAGCACCAGGTCGCCCTTCAGATAGGCGAAGCGGGAGCCCGAGAGTCGCGCGGCGGACTCCATATCGATCAGGCCCAGCTCGGTGCCGATCTGGAGGTGGTCGCGTGGCTCGAAGTCAAAGCTCGGCCGGGTCCCCACCTCGCGCAGGACGACAGCGTCCTCCTCGGTCATCCCGTCCGGGGCCTCGGGATCCGGCAGGTTGGGCAGAGCGGCCGCAACCCGCTCGAGCTCGGCCTCGACCCGCTCCAACTCGGCTTTTCCGGTCTCGATCCGCTCCTTCAACCCCCCTACGGTCTCCATCAGCTCGACAGCGTCCTCCCCGCGCTGCTTCGCCTCGCCGATCTGCTTGGAGAGCGTCTTACGCTCGGCCTGGGCGCCCTCGAGCTCGGGCAGCAACTCGCGCCGGCGCGCGTCCAGAGCCAGCAGCCGGTCGACGCCCTCGGCGGCGCCGCGGCGCGCCAGCGCGGACTTGACCCGCTCGGGATCGGAGCGGATCAGCTTCAGGTCGAGCATCGGGGGATCCCGTTAAGGCGAGGACTCGCCGGGGCGAGGTGATTCTTCGGCTTCGCTGCCCGCGTACTTGGCGACAAAGCGGGATAGCGCTTCTGCATCGGAGCCGACCACGATGTTCTGGGGCATGATCGCCCCGGAGAAACCGCCGTTCTGAATCGCGAAGAGCGCATCGTCGTAGGTCTCGGTTCGCTGGTCGAGGTTCGGCCCCTGCGTGCGCGCGCTGCGATTCCCCGTCCCCTGCGTGCCGGCGGCGCTCAACGTGTGGCAACCGGAGCAGTGCGTGGCGAAGAGAACCGCCCCGTTGTAGTCGGGATCGTCCTTGGAGACCGAGATGTCCTCTTCGCCGAAGCCGCAAGCGGCGAGGGCGAGCGCAGCCACGACGGCCAGAGCTATGGCTAGTGCAGGTCGCACGCGGCGCGCATCATATTGTCCCGTCCAGCTATGAGTCCACCCGACCCCGCCAGCTTCCGCGCAGCGATGGGGATGCTGCCCACCGGAGTCACGGTCGTCGCCGCCGCCGGGCGGGAGGGTCCGGCTGGCGCGACGGCCAACGCGGTCTGCTCGCTTTCGATCGAGCCGATGTTGATGCTGGCCTGCCTCGACCGCGGCTCGCGCACGCTGCTCGCCGTGCAGGCGGCCAACCGCTTCGGCATCAGCGTCCTGCACGCCGGCCAGGAGGCGATCGCCCGTTCCTTCGCCACCAAGGTCCCGGTCGCAGACAAGTGGGAGGGCGTCGCCTGGGGCGAGCGCGACGGCATCCCCGCGATCGACGACGCCCTTGCCTTCGTCGCTTGCGACCTGCGCGACGTGATCGCCGGCGGTGACCACGTGATCGTCACCGGTGAGGTCACCGGCTTGGAGATCGGCGAAGGCGACCCGCTCGTCTTCCACGGCGGCGGGTACCGGCCGCTGAGCTGAGCAGTAATTACAGTCTCCGGCATGAGTTGGTCGACCACTCTGGAGAAGTGGGTGCGGCGGGAGGCGTGGCTGGTGGCGTTTTTGGGGGTGATGACCGCCATCGCCACCCTTTCCGCGATCGTCGGTTGGACGGCGGTCTGGATCGCCGCGGCGGCGCTAGGGGTTGCAGGAGCCGCAGGTCGCCTGGCAATCAGGTTTCGCCGGACTCAGCTCGAAGACGAGCGCGAGCAAACCGTGTTGGATCGCCGCGTCCGCACGGCGGCGGCGCCTGTCCAAGAGATCCGCGCCACCGAGATCGGCGTCGATCGTGCCGCCCAGAGCATCTTGCCGGGCGGAGAGACTCCCGTCTACCTGCCGCGGGAGGTCGACCGACAGGTGCAGGAGGCGCTGGAAAGCGCGCTGGACGGAACCGGCCCCTCGCTCGTGGTAGTCCACGGTCCTTCCAAGGTCGGGAAGTCACGGACGCTCTACGAGGCACTGCGCCGGGTGGGCGAGCAGGGGGTCGACCTGATCCTCGTGGCGCCGACCGACGGCGACTCGGTTCGGTCGCTCCTCACCCCCGACGGGACCCTGCGCGAAACGGCCGGGCGGCCGGTCGTCTGGCTCGACGACCTGGAGACGTTCGTCGCCGAAGGGGTGAACCTGGACACTCTCCGCGAGTGGCATAGAAGGACCGGCGCGATCTTTGCCGCGACCTACGGCGGCAAGGGGAGTGAGCGCCTGCAGGGCTCCGGTACGGCAGCGCTGACCGACCTCACCCACACCCTGCTCGCGAGCGGGACCGAGATCGGCTTGGGCCCGACCAGCCCGGCCGAGCTGGCCCGACTGGACACGTCGCTGTCGGAGGCCGACCGAGAGGCCGTTGAACACCACGGACTCGCGGCGGCGATGGTGGCGGGGCGAGCGCTGGAGAGGAAGATCGGCACGCGCCGGCACGCGCCGAGCGAGGGTGAATCCATCGAGGGCGCGGCGGTCGTGTCCGCCGCGATCGACTGGACCCGGTGCGGTCGCACCGACCCGATCCCGCGAAAGGTGCTGCGGGACCTCTGGACCGCCTACCTCCAGACCGGTCCGGCCGACGACGAGACCTTCGAGCGCGGCTTGGAATGGGCCCTGCTCCCGGTCGCCGGCTCGATCTCCCTGCTGGGTGGTATGGACGGCTACAGCGCCTACGACTACGCGGTGCGCATCGCCGGCGAACGTCCCGACACGGGCCC
>DATNGU010000264.1:0-2101 GCA_035605775.1 Solirubrobacterales bacterium
AAGCGCACAAGCCTGAACGAACGCTGGGCCGCGTTTGCCAAGCCATGATCGGCTGATTCATTTCGTCGGCAGGCGGCGCGACCCGGAACCACTCGCAGGACCAAATGGGGCGGAACGGTCGTGGACTGACCTTGCGGCCTCTGAGCAGGAGGGAGAGGACACGAATCTACCATCGGGAGGCCGAGTGACTAGACTGCAGACTCAGGCCACGGCGAGCAGTCGTAGCGGACGCCGAAGCCAGCCCGTCGGAGTCGCCGGCTCCTCTACTCGTTGCGACCGGTTCCGGTCCAGAGAGAGGACATCCGATGTCGAATGACGAGGCGCCGAGGGATTCGCTCGACCTCTTCCTGCGCGATGCAGGTCGCCGTCCACTCTTGACCGCCGCCCAGGAGGTCAAGCTGACGAAGCTGGTCGAGCGTGGCGACGCGGGCGCGAGGCAGACGATGATCGAATCGAACCTGCGCCTGGTCGTCTCGATCGCCAAGGGGTATCGCCACCGGGGCCTCCCCTTCCTCGACCTGATTCAGGAGGGGACGCTGGGCCTGATGCGCGCGGTCGACAAGTTCGACTGGCGCCGAGGTTGCAAGTTCTCCACCTACGCGACCTGGTGGATCAGCCAGTCGGTGGCGCGCGGGCTTGCGGACAAGGCCAGCACGATCCGGATGCCGGTGCACATGGTCGAGCGGAGGCAGCAACTCAACCGGGCGGAGCGCATGCTCTCGGTGGAGCTCGGGCGGGAGCCCACGTTGCAGGAGATGGCCGAAAGAGCAGGCCTCCCGCTTCGGCAGGCGCTCGATGTCGAGGCGGCGGCTCGCACCTCGACCAGTCTCGATCAGCCGCTCGTTCTGCAGGAAGACGCCCTCTTCGGAGACATGATCGCCGGCGACGGCCCGCAGCCAGAGGAGAGTGTGGACAGCACGTTCCGCCAAGAGGTGCTGGGAGAGGGGCTGGCGCTGTTGGGCGAGCGCGAGCGCACCGTGATCTCACTCCGCTTCGGCCTCCACGGCACCGAGCCGAAGACGCTGGCGGAAATCGGCGATCGGCTCGGGTTTTCGCGCGAGCGAGCGCGCCAACTCGAGACGATCGCGCTCAAGCAGCTTGCTCGGCTTCGGGAGATGGAGCCACTGGCCAACCAGCGGGAGTAGTAAGAGGCCGGGCAGGCGTCTGCGGGGACCGGCCCGGAATCCCCCTAGCTCACGCGGAGGCGTTTCCGGAAGGGCTCAGCGTCGGGGCTAAGTCGAAGCAGCGCGGCGTCTCGCGGCCGCAGAGTGTCTTCGCGGGGACTCTGCCTGTTCGCCCACCGGAATCTCCTCGATGTACGCAACGGCCGCCCGGTGGATGCTGACTCGATGGCCGAGCACCGCATCCGTGCTCACCGTGAAGAGGCCAGCCTCGTGCTCGAGTCGCTGCTGCACCTGATCAAAGTCCTCCTCGACGATGATCGATCGCCCTCCGGTGAAGTGAACGCGCGTCGGCACACAGCCTCCATGTCGACAGTCCGGTTGCCACCCAGCCTAAGACGCCCCACGCAGCGCCGCCAGCGGCCGAGCGGTCTTACCTGCGCGAGGAGCTGAAACAGCCTAAGACGCCCCACGCAGCGCCGCCAGCGGCCGAGCGTCTTACCTGCGCGAGGAGCTGAAACTCTTGACGGGCTTGAATGGGACCTCGACTGAACGCATCCGGCGAAGCCGCGCGCCGTGGCCCTGACGCCAGAGCGGCATGGTCAGAAACCACATCACGACTAGGACGATGAAGCCAAGCACCCCTGCCAGGAGGGCCAGCGCGAACGTGCCGCTGACCATCCAGAGCCCGATCAGCGCGCCCCAAAGCAAGAGCGCCCAGGTCATCTTCCGCCACTTCAGGAATCTCGTCATCTTGCACCACCTTCTCTAGAACTCTCGTGGAGAGCAAAGCGCTCTCCGCTGCACTCAGGCCCGATTCGGGAGTCAAAGAGGAGGTGCGATGGAGCCTCGAAGGCTTCCGCGCAAGGTCTATGCGCCCAGCCAGCATACACGAGATTTGTGCGGAGAGTTACAAGACTCGCGTGGAAGGCGCTAGGTCTCGCCGCGGTCGGGTGCGGAGAACGACTGCTCCCAGCCGA
>DATNGU010000265.1:0-3989 GCA_035605775.1 Solirubrobacterales bacterium
CCCACGGGGGTGGGGAAAATCGCGCAACAAACCGTTAGGCGGTGACACGGACTACCTCCTCGAGGCTGGTCAGGCCGGCGCGAACCTTGATCAGGCCGTCTTCACGCAGGGTCAGCATTCCCTCTTCGCGTGCCTTTGCCGCGACTTCGGCCTCCGGCGCCTGGGCGACGACCATCTCTTTGAGATGCTCGCTCAGCGCCATCACCGAGTAGATCCCGACCCGACCGCGGTAGCCGCTCTGGTTGCAGCGCGAGCAGCCAACCGGCTCATAGCCCTCGACCTCGCCCCCGACCTTGAGATCGGCTTCGGCCAGCACCTGCGGGGGGACGATCGTGCGCCGCTTGCAGTGGCTGCAGAGCTTGCGCGCCAGCCGCTGAGCAACGACGCAATCGACGGCGGAGGCGATCAGGAAGGCCTCGATCCCCATCTTCGTCAGGCGGGTGATCGCGCCGGGAGCGTCGTTGGTGTGCAGCGTGGTCAGCATCATGTGTCCCGTCAACGCCGCCTCGACCGCGATCCGCGCCGTCTCGCCATCGCGGATCTCGCCGACCATGACGATGTCGGGGTCGGCGCGCAGGATCGAGCGCAGACCGGTGGCGAAGTCGAGGCCCGCCTTGCGGTTGACGTTGATCTGGTTGATGCCGGCCAGCCTGTACTCGACCGGGTCCTCGATCGTGATGATGTTGCGCTCGACTTCGTTGATCTCCTGCAGCGCCGCGTAGAGGGTCGTCGACTTGCCCGAGCCGGTCGGGCCGGTTACGAGGACGGCGCCATAGGACTGGTGAAAGGCGTGCTCGAAGCGGCTCCGCCCGTCACCCTCCATGCCAAGTTCGTCGAGCGTTCGCTGGGCGTTCTCCTTGTCGAGGATGCGGATCGTCGCCCCCTCGCCGCGCTGGGTGGGAAGCGTGGTGATACGAAGGTCGACGCGGCGCTCCTCGACCGTGACGCTGACCCGGCCGTCCTGAGGGACCCGCTTCTCAGCGATGTTGAGGTCGCTCATGATCTTCACCCGCGAGACGACCGCGTTGACCATTCGCTTCGGCACATGCGCTGCCTCGCGCAGCACGCCGTCCACCCGGAAGCGGACCCGCATCTCATCCTCGCCGGGCTCGAAGTGGACATCGGACGCCCCCTCCCCCACCGCCTGCCCGAGGATGCTGTAGACGAGCTTGATCACAGGGGCGTCCTCGGCGCTGACTTCCATGTCGGCGACTTCGGCCAGTTCGTCCTCGGCCTCGGCCTCGCCTTCGGTGACCGCCTCGCTGACGGCACTCTGCAGCGTGTTGAGACGCCCGATCAGTGCCTCGATGTCCTCCTCCGCCGCAACCGCAACCCGGCAGTCGAGCGCAGTGGCGATCTGGATATCGTCGACGGCGAGAACGTTGGTCGGATCGGCCATCGCGACCAGCAACGTCTCCTTGTCGACGAAGCCAATGGGCAGTGCCCGGTAGCGGCGGGCGGTGTTGACCGAGATCAGGTTGGCCGCCGCCATATCCACCTGGTAGGTGGAGAGGTCGACGTGGTCGAGGCCGTAGCGCTCAGCCACGGCGCGGGAGAGCTGGTCGGCGTTGATTGACCCCTGTTCGATCAACAGCCGCTCTGGCGGGCGGCCGGCGGTGCGGGCATTCTCGATCGCCTGGCGGGCGACGTCATCGGGGACGTAGCCGAGGTCGACGAGGACGTCGGTGACGAAGCCGCTAGAGCGACCGCGGACGTGCGGCGGGGTCAGCCCTAGGGTGCCGCCCGCTTCGGGGTCGAGGACCGGCGCGATCGAGTCGCCGGAATCGGGGACGGGACGCAGATGGCTCGGGAATTCCCGCGAGTCCATGTCAGGCCCTCACGGGTGATAGTCGAGGGTCTTGCCCTTGTAGCCAGCGTCGATCACCGCCTGGACGACGCTCTGCGGGCTCTGGAACCCGTAGCTGACCGAGGCGGTCGGCACCGTCTGCTTCAGGCGTTTCGGCGTAACGACGACCAGGGCCGGCACGCGCTCCACCCCGACCCCCTCTGCGATCGCCGCGTAGCGGGAGATCTTGGCGGCCGGGACGACGAAATCCGCCACGTCGGGGAGGGTGGCCAAACTGGCGGTGGCGCTGGCAACCAACTCGTCGTCGATGCCACCTTCGCGGACAAAAAGTATGACCACCGTCTCATTCGCCTTCCAGGCATCGAGCACCGGGCGAGGAAGCGGCGGGGCATCGGCAGCCGTCGGGATCGCGCCCGTGGCGGCCCCGGCCCCAGCGGCTTCGGTTGCGGCTTCGACCGCGCCTTCGACGGCTTCGCCCGGGGTCGCGGTCGTACCGGCAACGCTGACCGTCGCTTCAGTCGTGCCCGCCGATTCTTCTTCTTCGCCGCCGCCCGACGACATTACGAAGATGCCGACGGCCACCAAGAGCACGCCAACCACGGCGATCTGTGCGAGCGGGTTGCTGTTGAGCTGCTCCCTCATACGTTCGCTTACTAGCTCGGCAATTCGGGCCGCGAGCTTGAATCCCGGCACGCCCTCACCCGCATCCAACGCATTGCCAGCTCGGGCACCTGATGCATTCCCAAAGAGGATTTGCTTCGTGCCACAATCCATCTGGATTGATGAGCGGTGAGTTCAGCGCGAGCAGGAGCGGAGAGCGCGCGGGAGCGCGCGTTCTGACGATGGCGACCAACCCGATCAAACGCGGGATCCTCCGCGAGATGCTGGACCGGCCGTTACGCATGGGACCCGGCCACGAATTTCAGATCACCCCAGGTGGCAGGGAGATGCTCTTCATTGCTTTCGTCGCAGAGCGCTGGCTGCAGAGCTGTCCGCGAGGGCCAGTTCTCTTTGACGGCGAAGAGGCCGAGGTGGCGGTCGCTGCCCTAGTCGAAGGCTGGTCCTCGACCGTGGTGCACGCTCTCGCCAACGAACCGCTCACCCTCTCCGAGCTGGATCGCGCGATCGAAGGCCTGAACCGTCGGGCACTCAAGCGCCATCTGCTCGCAATGCAGAGCGTCGGCCAAGTCGAGACTCGCCCGAAAAAAGGTAACGACACCCTCTATGCAGTCACCAACTGGCTGCGAGCCGGGATCGCTCCGTTGACTGCCGCGGCGCGTCTGGAGCATCGCAAGCCGGTGGACGACATGACTCCGATCGCCAACCTCGACGTTGAGGCCGCTTTCCTCCTAACTCTGCCGCTTCTTGAGCTGCCCACCGCGCTCTCCGGATCGTGCCGACTAGGTGTGGAGGTCCACGACGGAGAGCATTCGTCGTTGGCTGGCGTAACTGCTGTTGTGGAGGACGGTCGCGTCGCCTCGTGTGCAGTGGGCCTCGAGGACGAAGTCGACGCCTGGGCGACCGCCCAGGCGGGCGACTGGCTGGACACCGTCATCGAGCCCGACGCCCGGCGGGTCAGAACCGGCGGCGATCGGTACCTTGCCCGCGCCCTGCTCAGCGAGCTCCACGCAAAGCTCTTCGGCATCCCGGTGGGCTTGAGAGGCCAGGGGACTTCGGGTTTCCCAAAATAAGATTGATTAATGACATAATCGCTGTGTTTGGCTATGAGCACGGTCAACGGGAGCGGGAATGGGGCGCGCTCCGGCGCGCAAACCCTTGCTTTGCTTGCCTCGCCGCTCAACATCCTCATCCTTCGCGCCCTTTCGGAGGGCCCCAAACGGCAGACCGAACTACGCCGTGTAGCCGGCGCCCCTGCCCAGACGACCCTGCGTGCCCACCTACAAGGCTTGAGCGAGATCGACGCAATCGTCAAGAGCAGGCGCAATCGGTTCCCCGGAGTGCTCGAGTTCGAGCTGACCGAGGCAGGCAGGGATCTGCTCTCGGTGACAACCGCCCTCGGGCGATGGTTGAGATGCGCGCCCGAAGGGCCGCTCGAGCTTGGCAGTGATGCGGCGAAAGCCGCGGTGAAGGCCCTGGCTGATGGCTGGTCGACGACGATGCTACGGGCCCTCGCCGCTGGCCCGCTATCGCTCACCGAGCTCGACCACATCATCGGCTCATT
>DATNGU010000266.1:0-12219 GCA_035605775.1 Solirubrobacterales bacterium
GATCTGGTCGGCACGAAGAAGGCCAAGGAGTTCTGGCTGCTCTGCCGCCAGTACGACGCCGCGGAGGCGCTCGAGATGGGCCTGGTCAACACGGTAGTCCCGCTCGACCGGCTCGAGGCGGAGACGGTCGCCTGGTGTCGCGAGATGCTGGCGCTCTCGCCCTTCGCCCTGCGCCTGGTCAAGGCCAGCTTCAATGCGCACGAGGACGGCTACGCCGGGATCCAGCAATTGGCCCACGACACCAACCTGCTCTTTTACGGCAGCGAGGAGGCTCGCGAGGGCCGCGAGGCATTCAAGGAGAAGCGCCAGCCCGACTTCTCAAAGTTTCCGAGACGGCCATGAGGATCTGGCTGATGGCGGCGCGGCCGCGGACCCTGCCGGCGGCAATCGCGCCGGTGTTGGTCGGCACCGCGGCGGCGGTTGAATGGGCCGGGCGGCTGCCGCGGGTGGGCGCCTTCATCGCCGCCCTGATCGGCTCGATCTTCATCCAGATCGGCACCAACCTCGCCAACGACTACTCGGATGCAAAGCGCGGCGCGGACACCGTCGACCGCCTGGGGCCGGTGCGTGTCACCTCCGCCGGATTGGTGACTCCACAGCGGGTACTGGTGGCGACCTGGGTCGCCTTCGGCGTCGCGGTCGCCTGCGGCATCTATCTGACCCTCGTCGCCGGCATCGTCATCCTGCTGATCGGCGCCGTCTCGATTGCCGCCGGCGTCCTCTATACCGGCGGGCCACGCCCGTACGGATATGCCGGCCTGGGCGAGGTCTTCGTTTTCCTCTTCTTCGGGCTGGTCGCGGTGAACGGCTCCTACTACGTCCAGGTCGAGCAGCTCGACTCGCTGCCGCTGGGCCTCTCGATCGCGCTCGGCTTCCTCGCCACCGCGATCCTCGTCGTCAACAACGTGCGCGACCTGGAGACCGATCGCCGGGCGGGCAAGAACACGCTCGCCGTGCGGATGGGGCGCTCCAACGCGGTCGCGCTCTACCGCATGTTGGTGCTGGGCGCCTTCGTGGTCCTGCCGATCGCCCTCGTCGCCGGTGGCGGTAGCCTGCTGCCGCTGATCGGCCTGCTCGCCCTGCCGCTCGCAGTCGGACCGCTGCGGGCGATGAGCAACCGCACCGACGGCCCGGCGCTCAACGCGGCGCTGGCCGGCACCGGCGCCCTGCTCGGTGCCTTCAGCCTGCTGGTCTCGCTGGGCCTCCTCCTCGCGAGCTGAGTTGCCGCTGTCGACTTTTCCCGGGCTGGGACAAGGGAAAAGTCGACTGCGGCATTCTGTGTTGCGATGAAGATCGGCGAAGCCGAGGTCGTTCCGTACGCGTTGCCATTTCGCGAGCCCTACGTCACGGCGGCCGGCACCCTCACCAGACGGGAGATGGTGCTGCTGCGACTCCGCTCCGAGGACGGGCTAGTCGGGCTCGGCGAAGCGGTGCCGCTGTCCCTGCGCGGCGGCGCGGCGCTGAGCGCGGTTACCGCGGAGCTGGAGCGCCTCGGCGAGCGTCGGGAGCTCGACGAGGCGGGCCTGAGGGACAGCTCGACGGCACTTTCCGCACCCGCCCGCTGCGCCGCCCTCACCGCCCTGCTCGATCTACGTGGGAGGCGGGCCGCCGCCGAGTACGGTGGCGCGACGGAGTCCTCTCCCCCGGTCCGTTGCAACGCGACGCTGACCGCCGGTGATCCGGCGACGGTCGTCTCGGCCGCGGAACGTTGGGCGGCGGACGGCTTCTCGACCTTCAAGTTGAAGCTCGGTACGGGAGATGACGCTGCTCAGGTGCGCGCCGTTCGCGAGGCACTCGGGCCAAGGGCCCAGATCCGTGTCGACGTCAACGGTGCCTGGGACGTGGAGACCGCGAAGCGGACGCTGGCGGAACTGGAGCCATACGAGGTGGAGCTGGCCGAGCAACCCGTGGCGACCCTGGAGGAGGCGATGGAGGTTGCTAGGTCGACCTCAATCCCGATCGCCGGCGATGAGAGCATCGAGAGCCGCGCCGACGCCGAACGTGCCGTGGCGATGGAGGCCTGTCGGATGACCGGGATCAAGCTCTCCAAGGTCGGCGGTCCGGAGGCGGCGATCGAGATCGCCGAGATCCTGCCTGCCTATCTCTCCAGTGCGCTCGACGGGCCGGTGGGCATCGCGGCGGCGGTGCAGGTGGCTGCGACCCTGGCCGAGGCTTCCGGCGGCGCCGCCCCTGATTTGGCCCACGGCCTCGCCACTCAACGCCTCTTTGCCTCGACGGTCGCCGCGAGCGAGTGCGAGCTGCGCGGCGACATGCTGCACCTTCCGGCGGGGCCGGGGCTCGGGGTCGAAATCGACGAGGCGGCACTCGAGGCCCACCGCATCCGTTGACCCCTGGCGAGTTACTCGGCTTATAGGCGAGTAACTCGCCAACTAGGCTCCCCACGGTATGGATCCGACCAACAGCAACACGGCCCTCGCCTCCGCCTTCGCCGAGGAGCTGGCGCGTTGCGGGCTGCGCCACGCCGTGGTCTCCCCAGGGTCGCGCTCGACGCCGCTGGCTCTGTCCCTGTGGCGGCAGGCGGAGATCGAGACCACGGTGATCGTCGACGAGCGCTCCGCCGCGTTCTTCGCCCTGGGGGCCGCCCAGGCGAGCGGCGTTCCGGTGGCGATCCTCTGCACCTCGGGCACCGCCGCGGCCAATCTCCACCCGGCGATTTGTGAGGCCGACCATGCCGCGGTGCCGCTGCTTGTGCTCACCGCCGACCGCCCGCCGGAGTTGCGCGGCATCGGGGCCGGCCAGGCGATCGACCAGCTGAAGCTCTATGGGTCCTCGGTGCGCTGGTTCTGCGAGGTCGGGACCCACGTTGCCAATGACGACGGGTTGCTGCATTGCCGCTCGACCGCGTGCCGTGCCTTCGCCGCGGCCCGAGGCGAGCCGCGACCGGGACCGGTCCATCTCAATTTTGCCTTCCGTGAGCCGTTGGCTCCGTTGCCCGATGAGGGCGCGGTCACCGCCAGTGACCCGCTTGCTCTGAGGGGTCGCGAGCAGCGTCCGCTGACCGCGGTGACGCCGATCGATATGGAGCCGTCGCAGTTCCTTCTCGATGAGGTGGCCGGGCATATCGCCGCTGCGGACATCGGCGTGATCGTCGCCGGGCGACAGCTCGATCCGGAGCTGCGCGAGCCACTCGCCCATCTTGCTCGCGTCGCGGGCTTCCCGATCCTCGCCGAGCCGACCTCGCAGCTGCGTTGCGGCCCCCACGATCGCTCGCACGTAGTGACCGCTTACGACCTGCTGCTGCGCGATGAGCGGTTTCGCGAGGCCGCCTCGCCGGACCTCGTGCTGCGCTTCGGCGAGATGCCGACCAGCAAGCCGCTGCGCCCCTGGCTGACGGAATCCGGCGCCGACCAGATCGTCGTCGACCCGCTGGGTGACTGGAACGAGCCGACCCGCAGGGCAGCGGCGTTGCTGCGCGCCGATCCGACCGAGCTGGCGGCCGGCTGGGCGGCCCGGCTCGGGGAGGAGCGCCCTGCTCCCGCGATGTGGCTGGAGGTGGAGAAGGCAGCGCGCGAGGCGATCGAGGCGGAGCTGGGTGGGCTCGACTCGCTCACGGAGCCCGGTCTGCAGCTCGCCCTCGGCGCGGCGTACGCCGACGGCGAGCTCGTCTACACCGCATCGAGCATGCCGATCCGCGACCAGGAGACGTTCCTGCCCTCGGTGGAGTCGGACGTCGCCTTCCTCTGCAACCGCGGCGCGAATGGGATCGATGGCCTGATCTCGTCGGGAATCGGTGCGGCCCACGCGACCGGCAAGGCGACCACGATCATCACCGGCGACCTCGGCCTCCTCCACGACATCGGCGGCCTTGCCGCATTGCGCGACGTCTCGACTCCGGTGCGAATCGTCGTCGTCGACAACGGCGGCGGCGGCATCTTCCACTTCCTCCCCCAGGAGCAGGCGCTGGGCAGCGAGGAGTTCGAGGCTCTGCTTGGCACGCCGCGCGGAGTGAATGTGGCAAAGGCGGCTGCGCTCTTCGGTCTCCCCCACCACCGCCTCAATTCGCTGAAGGACCTTCCCGATGCCCTCGCGGCCGGCACCGGCTTGATCGAGGTCGAGACCGACCGCCAGGCCAACCTCGATCTGCACCGGCGGCTCGCTGAGCGCGTCGCCGCGGCGATCGAGTAGCGGCGTTCGCATTATTCATCGCATAGGAAAGCAAGTGCGAACGCACTGGGTCAGCAGGCGATTCGGCCCGCCTCGCGGCCTGGGCCGGGCTGCCAGGCCGGGTTGTAGAGGATAAGGCTGTGGCCGCCCTTGCGAGGTGCAGAGGCTGAGAGCCGGGAAAGGCAGCTCCCGTCGGCGTTGATCTGCATCACCGACCCTTCGAGATCGCCGGAGGTGCGTTCCGTCGGCGCGCTCTTGGTCGTGTAGGCGAGGCGTTCGCCCGAGGGATCCCAGCTCGCCGGCCGCTCGGCCTTCGCCGGCGTGTCGGTGAGCCGAAGTCGCGATGACCGATCCACGTCCATCGTGAAGAGATCGACAGAGAATCCATCTCCAAGCTCGCAGCACGACGTGTTGCCGATCCGGCGAATTCCCAGGAAGGCGATCCGGCTGCCGTCGGGTGAGAACCGCGGCCAGCTGGCGTTCGCTGAAAGCACGTATGAGCCACGGCCATCGAGTCGCAGGGCGGTCGCGTCCGCTCGGTCGCGGAAGACGTCGCGGTGGGTGAGGCCGAGCACCGATCGATCGGGCGAGAACGACGAGGGTAGGTCTTCGACTCCGTTCTCCCACTTGGTGAGCTGCTTCAGGCCGCCGCCGTCGAGGCCGACGCTCCAGACCGTCGTCCCTTTCCAAACGGGCCGGCCAAATGGACCGTGGGCTTGCAGGCGCTTCCGAACCGTCTTCGCGAAGGCGATGCTGCGCCCGTCCGGCGAGAAGACCGGCCCGAACCCGCCCCGCGTGCCCGGAATCGGGCGAAGGCTTCCGCCGTCGGCTTCGACGAGGAAGATCCGCCTGTTCCTCGGCTGCTGGATCTCAGCAACCGGCCCCCTCATCCCGCTGAACGCGATCAGCGATCCATCGGGGGACCAGGCCGGTCCGGAGAGCGGATACGGAAGCGGCCGAACCCCAGTCCCTCCCCCCGCCACCGTCACCTGCTCCCCGAGGGTGGCATCGCTCGTGCCGACCGTGAGCGCGCTTGGGCGGTAGCTGAATTGCAGGAAGGCCAGCCGGGGTCCGGCAGGGACGTCGGCCAGGGCCGGCGCGACGATCCCCAACGCAGCCAGCACCACTGCCACGAGCGCGATTACGTGCCGAATCACGCTGGCATTCTGTCGTACCGGGAGGTCCCCGGGGAGGACCTACTCCGCCACCAACGGCAGCAGCGCCTGGAGCTTGACCTCGGTCTCCTCGAGCTCGGCTGCCGGGTCGGAGCCGGCGACGACTCCCACTCCGGCGAAGAGGCGGGCCTCGCGATCGCGGAGGAGGGCGCTGCGCAGGGCTACGCAGAACTCGCCGTCCTCGGTCGCGTCCATCCAGCCGACCGGGCCGGCGTACCAGCCCCGGTCCATCTGCTCCAATTCGGCGATCGTCGCGGCTGCGTCGGGCCAGGGCTCCCCGCCCACCGCCGGCGTCGGGTGAAGCATCCCGGCCAGCTCGACCGCCGAGTGCGGTTCGGCCAGCTGGGCGATTACCGGAGTCGCCAGGTGCTGGATGTTGGCGACCTTGATCACCTCGGGCTCGGGCGCCGTTTGCACCCAGACTGCGTGCGGCCGCAGCTTGCGGACGATGCGCTCGGCGACGATCCGCTGCTCGCGGCGATTCTTGTCGCTGCGCAGCAGCTGCTCGCCGAGATGGTCGTCGACAGCAGGGTCGGAGCTGCGCCGGGTCGAGCCGGCCAGAGCCACGGTCGAGGCCCCCGCACCGGCGCGGCGGATCAGCAGCTCCGGGCTGGCGCCGAGGAACGATGCCTCCGGAGTGCCGCGGCAGAAGCAGAAGCAGGACGGGAACTGTTCGCGCAAGGCGCCGAAGATCGCGGCCGGGTTGTGGGCGGAAGCGGCCTCGACGGTCACCTCACGGGCCAACACGACCTTGCTCATCTCGCCGGCGGCGATCCGCTCTGTGGCCGCGTCGACCGCGGCTTCGAAGTCCCCCGGTGGGTACACGCTGCGGATCTCCGGGCGATCAGTCAGATGGGGATCGAGCAGCGGCAGCGGGTCGTCACGCAGATTGCCCAGGCGCGCCGCGACTCGCCCGGCAAGCGTGTCTGGGTCATCGCCGGGCGAGACGACGAGGTTGACCGTGAGGAATACCTCGTTACCGACTCGGCAGAGCGACAGCTCCGGCAGGATCAGCGAGGCGGGCGCGAACGAGGACCAAGCCGATGAGGCGGCGCCATCGGAGTCGAAGGCAAAGCCGCCGGTCCAAACGGGACCGGCTCCCGAGGGAAGGCCAGCGGGCTCCTCCAGTACCGCGCGCTCGTTGAGGCGGAGGCACTCTTGAGCGGCCTCCAGGAAGCGTCCGTCACCTCGTGAAGTCGCCTCATGGGCGGTTCCGAGTGCCGCCAGGGCGAAATCCCGGTCAGGTTGCTCCCAGCAGAACCAGTGGTCCGAGGCCAGGCGCGAGGCAAAAACCGCCGCGCACGGATCGATCCCATCCACTGGAACGGTGATGCTGACCAGCGTGCGCCGCGATCGTGCGGCGGCCAGCTCCGCGCTCTCGCGCAGCTGGCTGTGCAGCTTGTTAGTCGCCGCCTCTAGCAATGGCTATCTCGCCGGTTCGGACCATCTCGATCAGGCCGTGGGGGCGGATCATTCGCTCGAAGGCCTCGATCTTGTCGGCCGAGCCGGTGACCTCGATCGTCATCGCGCGCCTCGAGACGTCGATGATCTTCGCCCGGAAGATCTCGGCGAACTGGATGATCTCGGCCCGACTCTCCACCGCCGCGGAGACTTTGAACATCGCCATCTCACGGGCGACCGTCTCCTCTGGCTCCATGTCGCGGATTTTCAGCACGTTGACGAGCTTGTGCAGCTGCTTGATCACCTGGTCGATCGGGTGGACTGCGCCGTCGAGGGTGAGCGTGATCCGCGAGATGCTGGGGTCGTCGGTCGGTCCGACCGCGAGGGTGTCGATGTTGAAACCGCGGCGCGAGAAGAGGCCGGCGATTCGCGCCAACACCCCTGGCTTGTTCTCCACCAGGATCGAGAGGATGTGCTTGCGGCCGCTCAGCTGGCCGGGCACGTGCAGGTCCTCGAGTTTGACGAGTTGGGGAGTACCGGCCTCCATCATGGGCCCCCTGAGCAAGCAGACCAAGGACGCAGGGAGCGCGGTGTGCTCCGCACACAAGCGACCGAGGACGCCGGTAGGCGCCGCGTTAGGGGGTTCATGGCGCCTCGACCATGTCGCGCGCGGCCTGCCCGGGCGGGATCATCGGATAGCAGTTCTCCTCCTGGGCGACGCGAACGTCGAGCAGCACCGGGCCGTCGGTCTCGAGTGCGGTGACCATCGCCCCCTCCAGATCCTCGGCGTTCTCACAGCGCATCCCGGTCGCGCCGAACGCCTCGGCAAGCTTGACCCAGTCCGGGCTTGCGCCCATCTCGACCGAGCTGTAGCGGCGATCCCAGAAAAGCTCCTGCCACTGGCGGACCATGCCCATGTAGCCGTTGTTCATCAGGAAGACCTTGACCGGGATTTCTTCGGTGACGCAGGTGGCGAGCTCCTGGCAATTCATGATCAGGCTGCCGTCGCCGGCGAGGCAGACGACGTCGTCGTCCGGGCGGGCGACCTTGGCGCCAACCGCCGCCGGCAAGCCGAAGCCCATCGTCCCCAGACCGCCTGAGTTGATCCAGCGCCGCGGCTGCTCGAAGCCGTAGTACTGCGCCGCCCACATCTGGTGCTGGCCGACGTCGGAGGTGATGATCGCGTCGCCCTTGGTCGCGCGGTGCATCGCCTCGATCATGAACTGTGGCTTGATCTCACCGTCCACACCCGGCTCGTAGCGAAGCGGATGCTTCTCCTGCCACTCACGCAGCTGCTTCCACCAGGGATCGAGGCGCGAGGAGTCGGTCTGTAGCGCCCGGTATTCGCGGGTCAGCTCCGGCAGCACCAGCTTGACGTCACCGACGATCGGGATGTGGGCACCGACGTTCTTGGAGATCTCCGCCGGGTCGATGTCGATGTGAATGACTTTCGCGTGCGGCGCGAACTCGGCGAGTTTGCCGGTGATCCGATCGTCGAAGCGGGCCCCGATCGCGATGATCAGATCGGCATTGTCGATTGCCCAGTTGGCAGTGACGGTGCCGTGCATGCCGAGCATCCCCAGCCAGTGCTCGCCGGAGGCCGGGTAGCCGCCAAGTCCCATCAGGGTCGAGGTGATCGGGAATCGGTCGGCGGCCGCCAGCTCACGCAACTCCTCGGCGGCGTTGGCATTGACCACTCCGCCGCCCGTGTAGAGGATCGGCCGTTTGGCGTTGGCGAGCGCCTTGGCGGCGATCCGCACCTGTTTGATGTTGCCCTTGCTCATCGGTTTGTAGCCGGCCAGCTCGACCGGCTCGGTGCGCGGCGCGTAGTCGATGTCGGCACGCGAGAGGTCCTGCGGGATGTCGAGCAGGACCGGCCCGGGGCGCCCGGTCGAGGCGACGTGGAAGGCCTCGTGGACGTACTCGGGGATCTGGCGCGGATCGGTGACCTGGAAGGAGTGCTTGACGAAGGGCAGGGTGGCGCCGAGGATGTCGGCCTCCTGGAAGCCGTCGGTGCCGATCAGCTCGGTCCGCACCTGGCCGGTGACGAAGATGGTCGGCACCGAGTCCATCATCGCGTCGGCGATCGCGGTGACCAGGTTGGTTGCGCCCGGGCCAGAGGTTGCGAAGGCGACCCCGACCCGGCCAGAGGCCTTGGCGTACCCCTCGGCGGCGTGACCGCCGCCCTGCTCATGGCGCACCTGGATGTGGCGGAAGCCGGCGTCGACGAGCGCGTCGTAGGTAGGCAGGTTGGCCCCGCCGGGGATGCCGAAGATGTTCTCGACGCCCTCGGCTTTGAGGCTTTCCATCAACGCGTCCGCGGCTCTCATAGGACTCGCGATGGTACCAGCGGGCCTATGCCCGGCCAGCAGGGGATTTGGAAGGGTTCCAACGCGTGTGGGGATCGATCGATCCCTCGATCACGTTGCCCTTGTAGCGCTCGATCGCGTGGATGATCGACTCGACCAGCTCCTCGCCGAGCAGGGTCGGCTTCAGGCCAAGGTCGAGCAGCTTGGTGTGAATCGCGTTGTAGTAGTGCTCTTCCTTCTCCACCCGGGGGTTGTCGTAGTGCTGGATCTCGACCGAGTAGCCGAGGTGCTCGGCGGCCGCTTTGACCAGCTCGGCCAGCTCCAGCACCGAGAACTGCTCGGTGAACTGGTTGAACACGCGGAACTCACCCGCCTCGGCGGGGTTGGCTGCGGCCAGCTCGACGCACTGCAGGGTGTCGCGGATGTTGAGGAAGCCGCGCGTCTGCCCGCCCGTGCCGTAGACGGTCAGCGGGTGGCCGATCACCGCCTGCAGGCAGAAGCGGTTGAGTACGGTGCCGAATACCTCGTCGTAGTCGAAGCGAGTCATCAAGCGCTCGTCGCGCGACGTCTCGTCGGTCTCGATCCCATAGACGACGCCCTGGTTGAGGTCGGTCGCGCGCAGGCCCCAGGTGCGGCAGGCGAAGTGGATGTTGGTCGAGTCGTGGACCTTGGAGCAGTGGTAGAGCGAGGCCGGCAACTTCGGGTAAGGCAGGGTGTCCCTGCGGCCCTTGTGCTCGATCTCGATGTAACCCTCCTCAATGTCGATGTTGGGCTGGCCGTACTCGCCCATCGTCCCCAGCTTGACCAGGTGGCAGTCGGGAACGTGGTCGCGCATCGCGAAGAGCAGGTTGAGGTTCCCGATCACGTTGCCGTACTGGGTCTCGACGGCCTGCTCGCGGGAGGCCATCGAGTAAGGCGCTGAAGCCTGCTGCCCGTAATGGACGACCGCCTCGGGCCGCGTCTCGGCGACGACGCCGTCGAGGAACGTGCCGTCCTCGACCGACCCGACGAAGCTCCGGATCTCGTTGCCGCTCTTCTCGCGCCAGGCGCCGATGCGCTCGTCGAGCGAGCGGATGGGGGTCAGCGAATCGCTGCCCACGCCGTCCACCCAGCGGCGGCGGACGAAGTTGTCGACGACCGCGACCTCGTGTCCGCGAGCCGAGAACCTCAGGGCAGTCGGCCAGCCCAGGTAGCCATCGCCCCCAAGAATAAGAACGCGCATCAGTGGCCCTCCCCACAACGTCTCGCCGCAAATGACGCCCCCAGATCGTCGCCATGCTGCGTCCTCGGTCGCCCGAATAGCGTTGCTATTCGGGCTCCCTGCGTCCTTGCCTGACGCCTGGATCTCGTCATTTGCTGGCGGACGTCATGGAGAGGGCCACAGTCGCGGCAGGGTAACGGACAGGGGCGACATAGCATCCGTCA
This sequence comes from Solirubrobacterales bacterium, assembly GCA_035605775.1. Classification (GTDB taxonomy): domain Bacteria; phylum Actinomycetota; class Thermoleophilia; order Solirubrobacterales; family 70-9; genus VRUE01. The sequence continues at coordinate 10,436 of DATNGU010000266.1, forward strand.
GATGAAGGATCTGGCGGCGCGCAACGGCGGGCGAGTGGGGCTTGTCGCGCTGGCGGCGATCCTGCTGCTGGGGCTGGGACTGCGCAGCGGCGACGCCTGGGAGGGGCGGGCGCCGGTCTACGATGCCGCCGCCTACGCGACGATCGCGGCAAACCTGGAGCGAGGCGAGGGCTTCACGCTCGGGCGCGCGGCGACCCAGCCGGCGAGTAACTACTCCCCCGGCCTGCCGCTGCTGGCCGGGGGCATCTACGCGCTGAGCGGGGGCGTGCACGAACGGCTTGCCCGCGTCATCTTGGCGTTGATCGGATCCCTCTCCGTTCTTTTCGCCTACCTGATCGGCCGCCGCCTCTCCGGTCCCCTCGCCGGCTTGATCGGGTCCGCGGCGGTGGCCGTCTACCCGGCACTGCTCGAGTACCAGGGCATGCTGATGTCGGAGCCGTTGGCCGCAACGCTGCTCTCGGGAGCGGTCGTGGCCATGCTTTGGGCAGATGACGGGGGCTCACACCGGAGATGGCTTGTTCCGGGGCTCCTGCTCGGCGCGCTGGCGCTGACCAGGCCGGAGTACGTCGCGATCTCCTTGCCGATAGCGGTCGCGGTGCTCGCCCGCCACGGTTGGGACGGGTGGCGCGACGGTCTCGTGCAGGCGATCGTCCTGCTCGTCGGCCTCGCGGTAGTCGTCGCCCCCTGGGCGGTTCGCAATGCCGTGGCCCTCGATCGGTTCGTCCCCGTCTCCACCGGCGGAGGCCAGGTGCTCTTCTCCGGCTCCTACCTGCCCTCGGGGGGGGACCCGGAGCGGGTTGGCGAAGAGGTACTGGAGCGCCATCCTGGCTTGAAATCGCAGCTGCCCGAGGATCCGCGGCTGGAGCAGATCCTGGCTGCGCTTGCCTTGCAGCGATACCCGAGGCTGGAAACCGATGCCGCCTTGGCGCGGATGGGACGCGAACGGCTCTGGGGTGCGGTCGTCGACGAACCCCTCGACTACGCCGGCTTCGTCGCGGCCAAGGTCTGGCGAATCTGGACCCTGGGCCAGCGCGACGTGATGGGGCAGCCGGTCTGGAGAGCGCTGCATTGGGTGCTCGTGGCGCTTGGGCTCCTGGGGCTCGGCCTGCTCGTCGCGCAGCGGCGCTGGGAGGCGCTGCTGATCGGGACTGTGCTACTCGCGGTGACGGCAACGGGGGCGCTGCTGGTCGCCTCGCCGCGGCGGGTGCTGGTGACGGTTCCTGTGGTCGCGGCGCTCGCCGGCGCCGCGACCACCTGGATCGTCAGAGCTTGTATTGGACCGCGAAGGTCAATTTGACGAAGGTCGCCGTGTCGGCGCCTTTGAAGGTGCAGATGTAGCTGACGAAATCGGGTTCGGTCGCGAATACCGTCGGGCGGCAGTAGAACCCGCTGACGTCACCGCGCGGTTGCTCGAGGCCAAGTTCGGCGACTTTTTTCATCACCCGTTTGGCGTGCCCGCAAGTAGCGAACTGAGCCTGCAAGGGATCGACGTTGCTAGAGCTGAGCTTGCCGTGGATCTTGCCGCCGACGACGTCGGGCGAGCCGGTGACGCAGGCTTCCGGCCCGGCGCTGGTCGCGGCCGGCGTGTGCGGGCCCCCATGGGCCGCGGCGGGAGCGAAGGCGAGCGCCGTGCAGGCCAGGGCGCAGAGGACGATCAGGGCGGAACGGGGCATGGGAACTCCTTCTGAGATGGTTTGCGCCGCCTACTTCGACGCGTCGGCCCGGCGCCCTTGCGCCGGATAGCCTCAACCACCTTGACCTCGCTCGGCGACAGGATCCGCAGC
>DATNGU010000267.1:0-2526 GCA_035605775.1 Solirubrobacterales bacterium
GTCCTCTTGCCACGACTGAGATCACGAGTTTGGCCGGGCTAACCGGCCGGTCGCTTCCGCTGCCGCAGTAAGTAGGCGATCGACAACGCCACGACGCCGATGATCAAGAGCGGTAGCAATAGGCCCAGCTGACCCGAGGACGAGGAGCCGGTCGCCTGGGAGACGACCTCACCGAATCCCGAGGAGCCGCTGGAATCCTGCGGCGGAGCCGGGTAACCGGCGTTCGAGTTGGAACCCTTCGAGTCGTTGTGTCCCGTCGACCCCGAGGCTTCCGGCTTCGCCGCGGTTTGTGCAGCGGTCGCGCTCGGCGCCGTCTCCGCGGCCACTTCCGCGGCTGCGTGCCCCTGCGGGCCGTGGGCATCGAGCTTTTCGGTGTTGTGGGCGCCGAGAACCATGTTGGGGGATCTCTTCTGGCCCTGCTTCGACTTGTCGGTTGCCTTCGGTCCGCCCGCAGTCGGGAGCGCCTCCGTGTACTGGGTGGCGGCGGAGTTTCCAGGTGGGACGTACGCTGCCGCCGCTGCGCTCGACGGGACGGCGGCAGCGATCGCGATCGCTGCCAAGAACGGGCCGAGTCGGGTTCTGTGCGCCTTCACTAGGTTCCTGCGAGTCGGGGAAGGGTTCTAAGCAGCGTCGCCCCGTCCGACGCGCGCTCGTAGCATAGAACCCAATGGAGGCAGCTTCGATGCGCCGCAGTGGGGCGGCACTGGAATATGCGCGCAGGGTCGATTGGGGAGCTGTCGGGACTTGGCTGCTCTGCTTCGGCCTGGTCGCATATCTAGGCCTCGAAGGGGGCGGCTACGACGCTCTCGTGCACGACCAGGTCGGGATCGCAGTCTGGTGGATCCTGCTCGCCTCGGTTCTGGTCGGGGCGCTGCCGCGCCACCGTCCCGGCGGTCTCGCCTTGGGCGCTATCGGCCTTTTCGCTGCGTTCGTTGTCTGGACGGCGCTCAGCCTCGGCTGGACCGAGAGCATCGACAGGACCTCCGCCGACCTCGCCCGCGTCGGGGGCTATCTCGGCATCTTCGCGCTCGCGGTCTTCAGCCGTGGCCCGCGCGAATCGCAGCGCGTGATCAGCGCGGTGGCGGCCGGGATCGTTCTCGTATCCCTGGTCGGGCTCGTGTCCCGTCTTCACCCGGCATGGGTTCCGGACGCCGCCCACACGGCGAGCTTCCTCACCGACCGCGAACGACTGTCCTATCCGCTCAACTACTGGAACGGGCTCGCCGGGCTGATCGCGATCGGTTTGCCGCTCCTGCTCCAAGTGGCGACCGGCGCCAGGTCGATGCTTGCCCGGGCGCTGGCTGCCGCGGCGCTGCCAGCGATGGCGCTGACGATCTTTCTCACCCTCTCCCGCGGCGGCATCGCCGCGGCGATCCTCGCGGTCGTCCTCTTCGTCGTGCTCACCTCCGACCGCCTTCCGAAGCTGCTCACGCTGCTCGTCGCGGGGGCGGGCAGCGCCCTCCTGGTTGCTGCGGCGGCGAGTCGCGACGCGGTCCAGCACGGCTCACTGAACGCCCTGGGCCACCAAGAGGGCAATGAGTTGCTCTGGATCGCGCTCGTCGTCTGCCTGGCGGTGGGTCTGATTCAGGCGGGGATGTCGAGCGGGGCGGTCGGTCGTAGGCGACCCGGCTGGACGCGAATTTCCCGCTCCAATGCGCTTGGTGCGACCGTCGCCGGATTGGTGGCCCTGGCAATCGTCGCCGTCGCCTTCGACGTTCCCGGCCGGGTCTCCAACGGATGGGACGAATTCAAGGCCGGCGGCGGTGCCGGCTCCGGCGCGGGCCGGCTTGGCAGCGTCGCCGGGCAGAGCCGATATCAGCTGTGGAGCGCCGCGGCGAGGGAGAACGGCACGAAGCCGCTCACCGGAACCGGCTCCGGCACTTTCGAATTCTGGTGGACGCGCGACGGCGACACGACCGAAACGGTGCGCGACACCCACTCTCTGTACCTGCAGACGCTGGGCGAGTTGGGGATCGTGGGCTTGGCGCTCCTCGGCGCCTTCCTGCTCACGATCCTCGCCGGGGGAGGCCGCAGGCTACTTGCCGCCAAGCCGCGGGCCCGTCCGCAGTTCGCCGCCGCGCTGGCGGGGTTCGCCGCGTTCTGCATCACCGCGGTATTCGACTGGATGTGGCAGATCCCGGTCCTTCCCGTAGCCATGCTCCTGCTCGGCTCGATCCTCGTGATGCCGCCTTGCCCGGCCCAAGATTCCGATGGTGGGGGGGCCGGATTGCCGATCCCGTTGCGCGTCGTGGTGGCCCTCGCCGCGCTGGCGGTGATCGCGGCGATCTCGATCCCGCTCGCCTCGACCAGCCTGGTGCGCCAGAGCGAAGCGGAGGTCCGCGACGACAACCTCTCTGCGGCCCTGGCGGACGCGCGGACGGCACAGAACGTGCAGCCCGATGCAGCCGGGCCGCGACTTCAAGAGGCCCTTGTGCTCGAGGTCCGGGGTGAGCTTGCCCCGGCCGCGGAAGCCGCTCGGGCGGCGACCGAGCGTGAGTCCACCAACTGGCGCACCTGGCTGGTGCT
>DATNGU010000268.1:0-5198 GCA_035605775.1 Solirubrobacterales bacterium
GCGAGATCAACATCGTCCCGGTCGACTACGTCGCCGCCGCGATCGACCACATCGCCCACAGGCCGGGCCTTGACGGTCGTGCTTTCAGTCTCACCGACCCGAAGCCGAAGACCGCTGGCGAAGTGCTGAACCTCTTTGCCCACGCCGCCGATGCACCGCAGTCGACGCTGCGTCTCGATTCCGGCATCACCGACCCGGCGACGAGCCTCGTCCGCTCCGGGCTGCGGCTCTTCCCGCCGGCCAGGCGGGTGGCGAAGAGAGCACTGAGCGAGGTCGGCATCCCAGCCGGCGTCCTCAGCTACGTCAACTACCCGACCCATTTCGACTCGACCGAGGCCGAGGCGGCGCTGGAGGGCTCGGGGATCGCGGTGCCGCCGCTGGAGAGCTACGCGGACCGCGTCTGGGACTACTGGGAGCGCAACCTCGACCCCGACCTGTTCAAGGACCGCTCGCTCTCGGCGGCGGTGCGGGGCAAAGTGGTGCTGATCACCGGCGCCTCCTCGGGGATCGGCAAAGCGGCCGCGGTTAAGGCCGCAGACGCCGGCGCGACGGTGCTGTTGGTGGCCCGTTCGGTCGACAAGCTGGAAGAGACGAAAGCGGAGATCGAGGCAGCGGGCGGCGTCGCCCATATCCACCGCTGCGACATGTCCGACGTCGAGGACATCGAGCGGATGGCAGAGGAGGTGCTCGCCTACCACGGGCAGGTGGACGTCCTCGTCAACAACGCGGGGCGCTCGATCCGGCGCTCGGTGAAGCTCGCCTACGACCGCTTCCACGACTACGAGCGGACGATGCAGATCAACTACTTCGGCGCCCTGAAATTGATTCTGGCGTTGCTGCCTTCGATGCAGGCGCGCAAGTCGGGACACATCATCAACATCAGCTCGATTGGCGCCCAGACCAACCCGCCGCGGTTCTCGGCATACGTCGCCTCGAAGTCGGCGCTGGACGCTTTCAGCCGGGTGATCGCCTCCGAGGTCGTCGATGACGGGGTCCACATCACGACGATCTACATGCCGCTGGTGCGGACGCCGATGATCGCGCCGACGCGGATGTACGACATGTTCCCGGCGATCACGCCCGAGGAGGCGGCCGAAATGATTGCCGGGGCGATGATCGGCAAACCGAAGAAGGTGGCGACCCGGATGGGGACGTTCGGCGAGGTGCTCTACGCGGTCGCGCCGACGGTCAGCGACAAAATCCTCAACACGGCTTACAAACTCTTTCCTGAGTCGCAGGCGGCCAAAGGGAAGGGCGACGAGGCGCCAGATCGTGCCCCGACCACTGAGGCGGTTGCCTTTGCGCATCTGATGAAAGGTGTGCACTGGTAGGTCGTTGGTGGGGAAGGGCGCGGGGGTGTCCAGAAGCGTGCTGGGTTTTTCGCCCGCGGGCTTGTTGCTCTCTCGCTGAGGGTTGGGCGAAAAACAGGACGGCCGCGCGCGTCTGGACACCCCCGCGCCCTTCCTTCGCACGCCCTGCGATGCTTCGCCAAATGAGCGAGCGGAGGCTGAAGCACTGGGGGTGGGGGTACGAGGATCAGGCGCCCTCTGGGAAAGAGCTGCGTGAGGCTGCGGCGGGGATATGGGAGCGGCTGGGATTTGGGGGTGAGCCTGAGGAGGCGGTCCCGCTGGATGCAGTGGATGTGCGGGCGTCGCGGTTGAAGGCGCCGACCGATCTGGGGGATCTGTTCACGGACGAGAAGTACGAGCGGGTTTCGCGGGCGCTGGGCAAGGCTTATCGGGACGTGGTGCGGGGGTTCCGGGGTGAATTCGAGAACCCCCCCGATCTGGTTGCTCGACCGCGGGACGAGTCGGAGATCGAGACCGTGCTCAGCTGGGCTGAGGCTGAGGGGGCGGCCGTGGTGCCGTTCGGGGGCGGGACCAGCGTCGTCGGCGGGGTCGAGGCGCGGCTGGGGGACCGGCCCGTCGTCTCGCTCGACCTGCGGCGGCTCGACCGGGTGCTCGAGGTCGACGCCGAGTCGATGGCCGCACGGATCCAGGCCGGCGCCACCGGCCCGCGGTTGGAGGAGCAGTTGCGCGAGCGGGGGCTGACCCTGCGCCACTTCCCGCAGTCCTTCGAGTACGCGACGTTAGGGGGCTGGATCGCGACTCGGGCCGGAGGCCACTTCGCCACGCTCTACACGCACATCGACGACCTGGTCGAGTCGGTGCGGGCGATCACCCCGCGTGGGCGCTGGGAGAGTCGGCGGCTGCCTGGCTCTGGCGCAGGGCCTTCGCCGGACCGGGCGCTGATCGGCTCGGAGGGAATCCTCGGCGTGATCGGCGAGGCCTGGATGCGGGTGCGACCCAGGCCAGAGTTCAAAGCCTCCTGCGGGGTCGAGTTCGACGACTTCCTGGCGGCGGCTGGAGCCGTTCGCGAGATATCCCAGTCGGGCCTCTACCCCAGCAACTGTCGCCTGCTCGACGCGCTGGAGGCGGGTACCACCGGGGCCGGCAGCGGCGAGAAGAGCCTGCTGGTGCTCGGCTTCGAGTCGGCCCATCACCCGGTCGAGGCGCCGATGAAGCTGGCGCTGGCGATTGCCCGCGAGCACGGTGGCGTGCCCGGTGAGGTGCGCGGGAGCGGCGGCGATAATAGGGACGGCGAGGGCTCCGGAGCGGTCGGCGCTTGGCGCAGCGCTTTTCTCTTCGCCCCCTACCTGCGTGACACGTTCGTCGCCTGCGGGGTGCTCTCGGAGACCTTCGAGACGGCGATCACCTGGGATCGCTTCGAGGACTTCCACGCGACGGCGATGGAGGCGGTGCGCGCCAAGGTCGCCGAGGTCTGCGACGCCCCGGCCGAGGGTCCCGGTGCGCCGCGGATCAGCTGTCGCTTTACCCACGTCTATCCCGACGGGCCGGCCCCGTATTTCACGGTGATGACGCCGGCCGTTCGCGGCGGTGAGGTCGAGCAGTGGGACGAGATCAAGGTGGCGGCGGCGGAGGCGGTGATCGAGGGCGGCGGCACGATCACCCATCATCATGCGGTCGGCCGCGACCACCGTCCCTGGTACGACCGTCAGCGACCGGCGCCGTTCGCCGCCGCCCTGCGCGCCGCCAAGGCGGAGCTGGATCCTGCTGCTGTCTTAAATCCGGGCGTTTTAATCGACCCGTAAGTGGAGGGCGGGGGTGTCCGGGCGGGCGCGGCGTCCTGTTTTTCGCCCCACCAGTCAAAAAGGGAGACAATCCCACCTGGCGAAAAACCCAGCGCACGGCAGGACACCCCCGCCCTCCGCCACCTGCCGACGCTACCCTGCCGCAACACGTCCATGGAAACGATTACCTCCGAGCACCCAACGGTCCCTCGCGACGCTTCCGCCGAGCCGGTCGTGCCGCGCCGTTCGCCGCTGCGCGCCGCGATCAAGACCGGGCGCCCGCAGGAGTGGATCAAGAACGTCTTCGTCTTCGCCGGCCTGCTCTTCTCGGGCAAGTTCAACCAGTCATACGAGGTGCTGGAGGCGGTGCTCACCTTCATCGCCTTCTGCGCGATCTCCAGCGCCGGCTACTACGTCAACGACTTGGTCGACATCGAGCTCGACCGCAAGCACCCGAAGAAGCGCTTTCGGCCGCTCGCCGCCGGCGAGCTCTCCCAGCGCGCGGCGATGACGATCGCGCCGCTGCTGGCGGCGGCGGCGATCGGCCTCGCCTTTGCGGCCGTCAACTGGCAGGTAGGGCTGATGGTGATCGGCTACGGAATCGCTCAGGTCGCATACAGCTTCGGCCTCAAGCAGGTCGTGATCGTCGACGTAATGACCCTGGCCGGCCTCTTCATCCTGCGGGTTGCCGCCGGCGCCAGCGCCGTCGATGCGCATGCCTCGGAATGGCTGTTGCTCTGCACCGGCATGATCGCGCTCTTCCTCGGCTTCACCAAGCGCCGACAGGAGGCGGTCTCCGAGTTGCACGAAGGCACCAGCAGCCGCCCCGTTCTCGAGCATTACTCGCTGCCCTTCCTCGACCAGATGGTGGCCTTGGTAACCACCGGGACCGTGATTAGCTACTCGATCTACGCGGTCGACTCGCCGATCGTCGGCAACAAGATGATGTGGACGATCCCGCCGATGGTCTACGGCATCTTCCGCTACCTCTACCTGATCTACGACCGCGCCGACGATCGCTCGATCGCGGCGATGGTCTCCAAAGACAAGGGCATGATCGCCGCCGGCGCGACCTTCGTGATCGTAGCCTTCGCCCTGCTCTACGTCTTCAAGTAGTCGCAGCGCCGGGTTACTGGACCGGCAAATCTGAGAGCAATTCGGTTTTGCTGTTGCGCTGGAATTGCAGGTCGATCGTCTCGTTCTTGCGGTAGGTGCCGAAGAGGCCCAGATACATCGCCAGCCAGCGGCCGGTGCCGACCCTCTCCTTGATGATCTCGCGGGTGAAGACGATCTCGCCGGCGCGGACGTTGTAGTCGACGCCCTCACGCTGCTCGACTCCGTTGATGAAGACGGTGTACGGCATTTCGGCGCCGGCCGGCAGCTTCACCCGGCGCCCGGCTGCGTAGCTGCCCTTCGGGATCTCCGTCTCGCTCATTGGTCTTGCCGGGCGCCTTTGCTGCGCATACCGTCGGGAAGGCGTCCCGCCAGAGTCTCGCGGACCGCATCGAAGGGCGTGTCATAGTCGCTCGGGTCGAGCTCCTCGCGGGCCACTCTGCCGCGGAAGGGCATGAAGGTCCCGTCTCCGCGCACGTCGACGCCGGCGATCGGTTTGCGCAGTAGCCCCCTGCCGGTCAGCAGCAGACGCGCGTGTATCTGCTGTTCGGGGCCGAAGTCCCGCAACGCCGAGACCGCCTTCACCGGCCCCTCCGCGCGGATCCCCAGCGCGTGCTCGCGCATCTTCGCCACGGCTTGGTCGAGGTCGTCAAAGCTTTCATGCGATACGTCTGATCCGTGACGGATCGTCAGCTTCCAGCGAGACACGTCGCAAGCGTACGGGACGGACCGAAGAAACTCAGGCGCCGCGCCGCGGCCGTTTCGGCCGTTTCGCCGGCGGGCCGACGATTTTCTCCGGCCCGGTACGGTCGGCGACCGGGAGGTAGTCGCGCTCGCGGTGGCCGGTGTAGATCTGGCGCGGGCGGGCGATTTTCTTCTCCGGGTCTTCCTGCATCTCCATCCACTGGGCGACCCAACCGGCGGTGCGGGGGATCGCGAAGATGACCGTGAACATCTCGGTCGGGATCCCCATCGCCTCGTAGATGATCCCCGA
>DATNGU010000269.1:0-4959 GCA_035605775.1 Solirubrobacterales bacterium
TATCTGGGCTTCACGGTGATGTTAGCCTGGGCGGGGTGGACGCTGCAGCCGACCCTGGTCCGCGCCGTCTGCTCGGCCTGGCTGCTGACCGCCGCCATCCACCTCGGCTTCCACGCCACCCACCTCGATGGCTTCGGCGCCGCCGACGCCATCGCCGAGCTGACCTCGCTCGCCTTCCTCCTGGTGCCCCCGCTGGTGGCAATCTGGGCGGTCGGAGGCGTCGCGGGGCGACTTCCTCGACCAGAGGACGAATAAGTCGCCCCGAGGCTCAGGTGACGCGGCCCCGCGAGAGCGGGGTGGCGGCAACGCTGTAGACGTCCCACTCCTCGGCGACGCCCCTGAGAGTGTGGCGGCCGGCGGGATCGAACTCGATGCCCGAGCCGGCGGCCAAGTCGCGGACGGTGCGCGAGGCGAGCACTGTGCGGGCGGCTGCCAGAGCCGCGACGCGGGCGGCGACGTGGACCGCGATGCCGCCGATGTCATCGCCCATCAGCTCAACCTCGCCGGTGTGCAGACCGGCACGCACCTCGATCCCGAGCGAGGGCATCTCATCGGCGATCGCCCGGGCGCACTCGGCAGCACGGGTCGGACCGTCGAAGACGGCGAGAAAGCCGTCGCCCGTGGTCTTGACCTCGCGTCCATCGAAACGCTGCAGCGAGCTACGAACCAGCTCCTGGTGTTGCTCGAGCAGGTCGCGCCAGCGGCGGTCGCCCATCTCGGTGGCGAGCCGGGTCGAGTCGACGATGTCGGTGAAGAGCACCGTCGCCAGCACCCGCTCCGGCGTCGGTCCGGGCCGCACCCCGGTGAGGAACTCCTCGATCGCCGCGAGCGCGGCGTCGCTGTCACCGACCCAAGGGAAGTGGTCCTCGCCCTCGAGCTCGGCGTAGCGGCTACCCTCGATCTGCTCGGCCAACCAGCGCGCGGCGCGGTAGTTGACAGCGCGGTCCTGGCGTCGGTGGAGGACCAAGGTCGACGCCTGGATCAACGGCAGCGCGTCGCGCACGTCAGTGTCGAGGAACATCTGGAAGAGCTGCTGGACCCGCATCGGGCTCGCCGCCTGGCGCTCGAAGCGAGCCTGGAACTCGCGGGCGCGGGGGTCGCTCGCCATGCTCGGCGAAAAGATCTCGATCGTCGCGCCCTGGCCCCACATCGGACCGACCAGCTCCTCCTGCGCCTCCTCCACCGCCTCCTTATCTGGCGCCCAGGGATAGTCGGGTGCGGCAGTCGAGCGGGCCATCGCCCCCCACAACACTAGGGCCGAGGTGCGCTCGGGGTAGGTGGCGGCGAACAGCATGCACATCGTCGCCCCCTCGGACATGCCGAGCAGCGCCGCCCGCTCGGAACCAGCGGCGTCCATCACCGCGCGAACGTCGTCCATCCGCTCCTCCAGCGTCGGCGCCCCCGCCACGGGATCGGAGAGGCCGACGCCGCGCCGGTCGAAGACGAGAACCCTGGCGAAGGAGCCGAGCTGGCGCAGGAAACGCGACATCGCCGGGCTCTCCCACATCAAATCGAGGTGGGAAAGAAAAGGGAAGGCCAGCACCAGGTCCATCTCCCCTTCTCCGAACGCCTGATAGGCGATGCCGACCTCGCCGCTACGTGCGTATCGAGTCTGCGGTGGCATCGCAGTGCCAACACTACGCGGCGCCAGAGCGCCGTCAAGCAGCGCCGGAAGCTAGGCGTCGGGGCCGTTCGCGCGCTGCAGCAGATCGCGCAGCGTGCGCTGATCGGCGGCTGACATCTCGGTCACCCAGGCGGGGGGCTTCTCGAACGCGCGCATCAGGCGGGCGCGGACGCGACGACCCTCCGCCGTGAGGGCGATCAGCTTCACCCGCCGGTCCCGCTCAGAAGCGGTACGGATCGCGAGGCCGCGCTCTTCGAGCCCGTCGACGATCCCGGTGACGTTGGAGTTGTCGCAATCGAGAACCGCGGCGATCTCGCTCATCGTGCGTGGCTCGGCCAAGGCGCGCAGCGCCCCAAAGGCCGGCGGGCGGAGGCCGAGTTCGCGCGCGATTGGCAGGAACGGAGGTGGGTATACGAGTTTCGCCAGCAGACCCCAGGCCTCAGCGGCGGGGCCTTCTCTTGGCGTCTTGGCCCTATCGATCTTTGCCTTTTTCTCACCCACTAGATTGCATTCTAGTCTCAATCTTGGTAAACCTCAACTATTGAGACTTACCGGAAACCCCCAAAGGCTGGTGTGAGATGACCGCAGAGACTGGAGAGCGAGCCGGCATCGAAGCCGAAGGGCTGGTGCGCGATTTCAAGAACGGGCCGCGGGCGGTCGACGGCATCGACCTGCGCGTCGCGTCCGGGGAGATCTACGGCTTTCTCGGCCCCAACGGGGCGGGCAAGTCGACCACGGTGCTGATGCTGACCACCCTGCTCCCCCCCACGGCCGGCACGGCACGGGTCGCCGGCTTCGACATCGCCGCCGAAGGTCCGAAGGTGCGCAGCGCGATCGGCGCCGCCCTGCAGGAAGCGGCGCTCGACCCGCTGCTGAGCGGCCGCGAGCACATGCGCCTGCAGACCGCACTGCACGGGCTGGCCAGGGACGAGCGGGCGCGGCGCTCGGACGAGCTGCTCGCCCGGGTCGGTCTCTCCGAGGCGGCCGAGCGCAAAGTGGGCGGCTACTCGGGCGGGATGAAACGGCGCCTCGACCTGGCGCTGGCCCTCGTCCACCGGCCGCGCATCCTCTTCCTCGACGAGCCCACCACCGGCCTCGACATCCAGAGCCGCACCGCGCTCTGGGACGAGGTGGCAGGCCTCGCCGCCAACGAGGGCGTCACCGTCTTCCTCACCACCCAGTACCTGGAGGAGGCCGACGCGCTCGCCGACCGGGTCGGGATCATCGACCACGGGCGGATCGTCGCCGAGGGGACGCCGGCCGAACTCAAGGCTGAGATTGGCCGCCCCACCGTCGAGGCGGTCCCCCGCGATCCGGCCGACCAGGAGCGGGTTGCAGAGGTCCTCTCGCCGTTCGGCGAGAAGACGGGCGCGACGCGGCGAACCGGCGCCTCGGTGCGGCTGGAGGGCGGCGAGTCGCAGCTCGCCGACGTCGTCCGCGCCCTCGACGCCGAGGCGATCGCGATCGAGCAGCTGCAACTGCACGCGCCCTCGCTCGATGACGTCTTCCTCGCCAAGACCGGCCGCTCGCTGGAGGGTGCCGGCGAGGAGGAGGCCGAGGCCGACAGCGAGGAAATGGAGGCGGTGGAGGCGTGAGCGGCGCTCTGCGCGTCCAAGTCGGTCAGCTCGCCCGCCGCTCGGTGCTGCGCACGCTGCGCCAGCCGGCACAGATTGTGCCGGCGCTGGTCTTTCCCCTCTTCCTGCTCGCGGTCAACTCGGGCGGGCTCAAAGACGCGACCAACCTGCCCGGCTTCCCCACCGACTCTTACCTCACCTTCGCCCTCGCCGTGCCGTTCATGCAAGGAGCACTGTTCTCGGTGATGAACACCGGCACCGACCTCGCCCGTGACATCGAGACCGGTTTCCTCAACCGGCTCGCCCTCACCCCGCTGCGCGGTGCGGCACTGCTCAGCGGCCTACTCGCCGGCTCCGTCGTCTTGGGGGTGGTGCAGGCGGCCACCTACCTCACGGTCGGGTTGGTCGCCGGCGCCGAACTGGCGGCCGGGGCGGGGGGCGCCCTGGTGATCGTCGCGCTCTCGGTGACGATCACGGTCGCCTTCGGCACGATCGGTCTCTTCGCGGCGCTGAGGACTGGCTCGGGCGAGGCGGTCCAGGGCCTCTTCCCCCTCTTCTTCGTCTTCCTCTTTCTCTCCTCGATGGCGCTGCCGCTCGAACTGCTCCAGACCGACTGGTTCCACGCCGTCGCCAGCGCCAACCCGATCTCCTACCTGCTGGAGGCGTTCCGCTCGCTGCTGATCGAAGGCTGGGACGCTGGCGCGCTGGCGCTCGGCTTCGGCATAGCGGCGGCGATCCTGGCGATCGGCATGTTCGCCGCCTCGACCGCCTTGAAGACGAGGCTGGTGAGAACGTGACCCGCAAGATCGCCGTCGCCGTCGCCTGGCGCAGCATCCATAACTTCCTCAGCAACCCGGCCTTCCTGCTGCCCGGAATCCTCTTCCCGCTCTTTTTCTTCGTCGCCTTCGCCGGCGGCCTCTCGGCGATCGCCGGGGCGCCCGGCTTCGACTTCCCCAACGGCTACACCGCCTTCCAGTTCGTCTTCGTCTTGCTCCAGTCGGCCGCCTTCGGCGGCGTCTTCACCGGCTTCGGCATCGCCCGCGACTTCGAGACGGGCTTCTCCCGCCGCTATCTGCTGGCGGCGAGCAACCGCGGCGGGATCGTCGCCGGCTACGCGCTCGCCGCGCTGGTAAGGGCGCTGATCACCTGGACGATTCTGACCGCGGTTGCGCTGGTCGCCGGGATGGACGTCGGCGGCAGCGGCGTCGACCTCTTCGGCCTCTATGGCCTGGCGGTCCTGGTCAACCTCGCGGCGACGCTGTGGGCGGCCGGGGTGGCGATGCGGGTGCGCTCGATCCAGGGCGGGCCGCTGATGCAGTTCCCCGTCTTCCTGATCCTCTTCCTCGCCCCGGTCTACGTGCCGCTCAGCCTGCTCAGCGGCTGGATCCACGCCGTCGCCTCGGTCAACCCGGTGACCGCGCTGCTCGAGGCAGGGCGCGGCTTCATCTCCGGCGAACCGGTCGTGGTCGCCCTCGCCTTCGCGATCGCCGTCACCCTGCCGGTCCTCTTCGCCCTCTGGGCCCGCAGCGGCCTGAAGCGCGCCGAAGCCGCGGGCTGATCGCGGAAGGGGCGCGTCAGTAGGCGGTGTTGCGGGAGCGGGGTCGGGGGAGGGACTTGTAGCGCCGGCTGCTGCCGCGAGTCCAGAGGACACCGTCGATCTCGGCGGGCGAGAGCGGCGTGGCGGTGGCGAGCAGCTCGATCGCGTGGACGGCGCAGGCGCGCAGCTCGACCTCCTCGGGTGAGCCGTGCTCGAGCAGCTCG
>DATNGU010000270.1:0-2188 GCA_035605775.1 Solirubrobacterales bacterium
GTGGAGGGCGCCACGCCCAGGCAGACGGCCCAGCTCGCGGCGCGGGTCCGCGCGACGCCGGGAGTCGCCGCCGTCGCTCCGCCGCAGCCGCTGCGCGGCGGCGTCACCGCGATCCAGGCGGTCTCGACCAACCCCTTCAACTCCGAGCCGAGCAAGTCGACTGTGGAGCGGATCCGAGGCGTCGCGGCACCCCCTGGCACGACCGTCCTGGTCGGTGGCGCGACGGCGGATTTCATCGACTTCCAGGGCAGCCTCACCCGCCACCTGCCGATCGCCTTCGCGATCATCGTCATCGCCACCCTGATCATCCTCTTCCTGATGACGGGATCGGTGGTGCTGCCGATCAAGTCGCTGATCATGAACGTGCTCAACCTGAGCGCCGTCTTCGGCCTCCTCGTCCTGATCTTCCAGGACGGCCGGTTCGAAGGGCTGCTCGACTACACGAGCTCGGGAGCAATCGAGCAGACGATGCCGATCCTGCTCTTCGCCGTCGCCTTCGGCCTCTCCACCGACTACGCGGTCTTCCTTCTCTCGCGGATCAAGGAGGCGCGCGACAACGGGGCCTCGGACTCGGAGAGCGTGGCGATTGGGCTCGAGCGAACGGGGCGGATCGTCACCGCGGCGGCGCTGCTGTTCGCGGTTGCGATCGGCGCCTTCGCCACCTCGCAGATCATCTTCATCAAGCAGAACGGGGTCGGTACCGCGCTCGCCGTGCTGATCGACGCCAGCATCATCCGCGCCCTGCTCGTGCCTTCGCTGATGGAGCTGCTCGGCAAGTGGAACTGGTGGGCACCGGCGCCACTGCGCCGCCTGTACGAACGGTTCGGGATCAGCGAGACGGCACAGCCTGCAACGACTGAAGCGCGAAGCTAGTGGGGTTCCGTTCCGTGCATGCGAGAACGCAGCCCTCGCTGAACCAGCTTCCAGACAGAGGCTAACCGGGCTTCTATCCCTCTGGGCTGACGGTCGATTCTTCCGGCGAGGCATCGAAGACGGAACTGTCGAACCCGGTTAGCGCGGGGTCGGCCGCATAGCCGAGTGGTTCCAAACCAAAGAGTTCCTCGACGCTGCGCAGAAATGAGAAGTGGTTGTAGTAGCCGCTTTCGTCGACGCTGCCGGGGGTGACGTAGGGCGAGAGCAACAGCATCCCCACCCGGCCCCCTCCGCCGGTCGGTTTGACCGGACCGGGGGCGGCTGGGACTTCTTCTGGGAGGGGCGTCGTGGCAGAAAGGTTGGGGTACTCGGGAGTGGCGCAGCATGCGCTGGAATCGGCGACGGGACCGGTCTGGGGCGCTTGGTCGAAGGTGACCGCGATCAGTCCGCCCTCTTCGTAGGCGGGCGAGGCGGTGATCTCAGGCACGACGGTTTCGAGGAAGCCGTCGACGGCCGCCAGTCCCGCCGGCTGTTCAGGCGCGCAGGGCGCTTCACTGCCGTCGTGGCAGGCGTTGGGGATGATGTAGGAGAAGGCCGGGGTCTTGTCTACTTTCTTCAGATCCGGGAGCAGACGGTCGAGGCCGACGTCGTTTTGGGCGCACTCGGGGCTTTCGGTCAGACCCGCGAAGTAGACAAACGGGTTGCGCCAGGTCACGAACGCGTCGCCCGGAACGGGTGCCGGACTGGGATCGGGACTGCCGAGTGCCGGATGGCGGCAGGTGGTTGGCTGTCCCGCTGCTTCGCCGTTCGCGATGTCCTCGACGTATGCCTTCCAGGTCATTCCAGCGGTGACCAGCTGGCCGGCCAGCGTCTCCGTAGTGGCGGGGTAGACACACCCCTCCCCTTCGGCCTGGCCCTCGGAGCTAGCCGTGCCCGGGGCGATCGCCGTGTATTCGGGACAGTTGGCCGCGGTTTGCGGCGTCGGCCCCTGGCCGCTGATCAGGGCGATCTCGTTGGCGAGCCCTCCTTGGGTCACCGCGTAGTAGTTCGAGAGCAACTTGCCTTCGCCGACCAACGTCTTGGCCAGGTACGGGGCGGGGGACTCCTCGGCGAAGGCTTCGTCATAGCCGTGGCCGCCGAGGACAATCATGAAGACGTGTTTGATTTCCGGCAGCAGTTCTTCTTGGGGCAGTTCCGGGGGCAACTGCGGGACCGGGGTCGGTTCGGGTTCTTCTGCCGGTGCTTCGAGCGGTGCCGCAATCGGCGCTTCGGTTGAAGACGCAAACGCCGCCGGTTCGGGAGCGAAGGTCGGCTC
>DATNGU010000271.1:0-2082 GCA_035605775.1 Solirubrobacterales bacterium
GCACGAGAAGCACGCATGAGCCTCCGGCGCGGGACGCCGCCGCAGCCCGGTCGCACCGACCCTGCGACGATCCGCAACTTCTGCATCATCGCTCACATCGACCACGGCAAGTCGACGCTCGCTGACAGGATCCTCGAGCTCACCGGCGCCGTCGATGCGCGCACCCACGTTCCCCAGATGCTCGACTCGATGGACCTCGAGCGCGAGCGAGGGATCACGATCAAGGCCCAGGCGGTGCGGGTCGAGTACACGGCTTCCGACGGGCAGGCCTACCACCTGCACCTGATCGACACCCCCGGCCACGTCGACTTCTCCTACGAGGTCTCGCGCAGCCTCGCCGCCTGCGAGGGGGCGCTGTTGGTTGTCGACGCTGCCCAGGGGGTCGAGGCGCAGACCGTCGCCAACACCTATTTGGCGATCGAGAACGGCCTCGAGCTGATCCCGGTGATCAACAAGGTCGACCTGCCTGGAGCCGAGCCGGAGCGGGTCGCTGGGGAGATAGCCGACCTGCTTGGTGGCGACCCCGAGGAAGCGTTGTGGATCTCGGCCAAGACCGGCCAGGGCGTGGTCGAGGTGCTCGACGCGATCGTCGCCCGGGTGCCGGCGCCAAAGGGCCAGCCCCACGCTCCCACCAGGGCACTGATCTTCGATTCTGAGTTCGACCAGTACCGCGGCGTGATCGCCTATGTGCGGATGGTCGACGGTTCCTTCCGCAAGCACGAGCGGATAGTGGCGATGCAGAACGGCACCGAGGCTGACATCGACGACATCGGCTTCTTCCGCCCGGCGATGACGGGCGTGCAGGGGATGGACGCGGGCGACGTCGGCTACTTGATCACCGGCATCAAGGACGTCGCCAAGCTGCGCGTCGGCGACACGCTGACGGCGCTGGAGCGGCCCGCCGCCGGGCCCCTGGAGGGCTACCGCGAGGTCAGGCCGATGGTCTTCTGCGGGCTCTTCCCGATCGATACCGACCGCTTCGAAGACCTGCGCGACGCGCTCGAGAAGCTGGCCCTCAATGACGCCGCCCTCTCTTGGGAGCCAGAGACCTCGGAGGCGCTTGGCTTCGGCTTCCGTTGCGGCTTCCTCGGCCTGCTCCACATGGAGATCGTGCGCGAGCGGCTGGAGCGCGAGTACGGTCTCGACCTGCTTTCGACGACGCCGAACGTGCGCTACGAGGTCCACCTGACCAACGGCCAGTCGAAGGAGGTCCGCAGTCCCACCGAGCTGCCCGACCCAGGCACGATTGAGGCGATCGAAGAGCCTTACATCCGCGCCACGATCATCGCTCCCTCGGAGCAGGTGGGCGCGGTGATGGAGCTCTGCCAGGCTCGTCGCGGCACCCACGTCGATATGCATTACCTGAGCCCGCAGCGGGTGCAGATCCGCTACGAGATGCCGCTGGGGGAGATCGTTCTCGACTTTTTCGACCTGCTCAAGTCCTCGACCCGCGGTTACGCCTCGCTCGATTACGAGCCGATCGGCAACCGCGCCTCCGACCTGGTCAAGGTCGACATCCTGCTCGCCGGTGACAAGGTCGACGCCCTCTCGATCATCGTCCACCGCGACTTCGCTTACGAGCAGGGCAAGCGGCTGGTCGAGCGGCTGCGCAAGACGATCCCGCGCCAGCTCTTCGACGTGCCGGTGCAGGCGGCGATCGGCTCGAACATCCTCGCCCGGGAGACGGTAAAGGCATTGCGCAAGGACGTCACCGCGAAGCTCTACGGTGGCGACGTCACCCGCAAGAACAAGCTGCTGAAGAAGCAGAAAGCGGGCAAGAAGCGGATGAAGGCCGTCGGTCGGGTGGAAGTGCCGCAGGAGGCGTTCCTGGCGGTGCTGGAGATCGACGAGTAGCCGCGCGCCCTCCTGGCCAGGCGGCCAGTTAGAGTGCCCGGCCATGCCGATCAAGACTGATGCAGTTGGGAAGGAATGGCCCGGCAGCACCTACCAGGTGGGCCGGGAGAAGATCAAGGAGTACGCGAACGCGCTGGGCATCGACAACCCCGTGCATCACGACGTCGAGGCGGCCCGCGCGGCCGGCTTCCGCGACGTGGTGGCGCCGCCGATGTTCGCCGTCGTCTA
>DATNGU010000272.1:0-7865 GCA_035605775.1 Solirubrobacterales bacterium
CCGGGAACCGTCGATCTCCTCACCCTGCCCGGGGGTGGGGTGGTCCACCTCGGCGACCTCGGCACCGTGATCGCGATCGTCGCCGTGATCAACGTGATCAACCTGATCGACGGCGTTGACGGCCTCGCCGCCGGCGTCGCCGTCATCTCCGGGATAACGCTGGCGACGATCGCCCTCTCGCTCGACCGCACCGCCGCCGGTGTCCTCGCTGCCCTCACCGCCGGCGCCGCCCTCGGCTTTCTCCGCTGGGGCTTCCCGCCGGCCAGCACCTTCATGGGGGACACCGGCTCCAACCTGCTCGGCTTCCTGCTCGGCGTGGTGGCGGTGCAGGGAGCGCTGAAGACCAATGCCGTCATCGCCCTCTTCCTGCCCCTGATCGTCCTCACCGTGCCGATCCTCGATACCGGCTTCGTCGTCGCTAAGCGGCTCAAATACGGCCGCCCCGTCTACAAAGCCGATCGCTGGCACTTCCACCACCGGATGGAAAACATCGGCTTCTCGCAGCGGCGCACCCTGGCTTACCTCTACGGCTGGACCTTTGTGATGGCCGCGCTTGCCCTGGCACTGCGCTTCGTCCCCTACAGCGACGACCACGGCAACTTCAATCCCCTCTGGACCGCGGTGACGGCCGCCTTCGGCCTGCTCGCCCTGGCGGCCAGCGTCTACCTGGTCTACGTGCTCGAGATCCTCAAGCTGCGCCGCTTCGGCCGCGTAGATCCAGAGACCGGCGAGTTCGGTGTAATCGACCCCGATACGGGGGAATTTGAAGCAATCTTGCCGGCCGACGAGAGCACCTCCCGGTAGGGCTGGAACGTCTTGTACTTTTTCTGCGGCGACGCCCGCGGACAGTTGACAACTGTCTTCAGAAAAAGTTAAGTGGAAGCCCTACCGGGAGGTGCTCTCAATACCTCGCCGCCACTTTGTGCGAGGTTGTGACAAGCCTCACGAAGTGGCTCTAGAAAGCGGATCGTCGGCCCATTGGGATATAGTCACTCATCCGCTGGGCACCTCCCAATAAGGGGGCCCTAAAGCGGACTTATGTCCCCTCCCAAGCATGTCGACCTTCTGGTGCTAGCCGCCGCCCTCGCCGTGTTCGCGCTCGGCGGACTACCTCTGCTTGGCTATGCCGTCGCGGCTGCTGCCTGGCTTGCGCAGCGGGGCATCCAGGTCCTGGCCGGACGCCGCACCGCGGCTGAGCTCGCTGCAGGCAACCGTCAGCGAGCGATGGGGATCGTCGCCGCGACCACGCTGGGTCGAGTCTGGCTGATGGTCACTGCGGTCCTGCTCGGCGGTCTCGCCGAGCGCGAGGCGGGCCTTTCTGCCGCTGTTCTGCTGCTCGTCCTCTTCACGATCTCCTTCGCCGCCCAGGGGCTCGTCCACCTCTTCGAGCCCGAAGGGCAGGCTGGATGAAGACCAAAACCAAAGTGCTAATCGGGATCGGCGCCTACTTTGCGGTTGCGATCCTGATGCTGCTGATCTTCGGCAGCTCGGGCAAAGACGAATCGTTCCAGCCTCAGAATGAGTTCAAGCTCGAACCGTGGGTCTCGCTCGAACTCGCGGGCATCGATCTGAGCATCAACAAGGCGGTGCTCTACCTGGTGCTGGCGAGCGCCCTGACGATCTTCGTCATGGTCTGGATCTCGCGCCGCATGGCGCAGAAGCCAAACCGGGTGCAGACGGCGATCGAGGTCGCCTACGACATGACTAAAAACACCATCACGGGTGGCAACCTCGAGCCGAAGATGGCTTCGCGCTGGTTCCCCTTCCTCGCCGCGCTCTTCTTCTGGATCTGGTTCTCGAACATGCTCGGTTTCCTGCCCTTGCCCACCAACACCGAGCACGCGGTTGACGTATTTGGCCTCGAAATTCCCTCTTTTGCGATCTACGCGGCTACCGCCAACCTCTCGATCCCGCTTGTCCTTACCTTGGTCGTCTGGCTCTCCTACCATTTCGAAGGGGTCCGGTCCAAGGGCCTGATCCCCTACCTGGCGAGCTGGCTGCCGCCGGGGCTGGAGGAGATGAATCCGATCGGCAAGGCCTTCATCTTCGTGATCGAGGCGATCTCGCATTTCGCCCGCTTGATCTCGCTCTCGGTGCGGCTCTTCGCCAACATCCTCGCCGGCCACCTGCTGCTCCTCTTCATGGGGGGCGGGCTGGCCGTCCTTCTCGGTATCGCCGCTCTTGGCGCCCTTACCTTCCCCCTCGCATTCTTCTTCTTCGTGCTCGAGGTCGGCCTTATCGCGACCCTTCAGGCATTTATCTTCTCGACTCTCACCGCGATCTACCTTGGCGGAGCTACCTCCGCCAGCCACTAGAAAAGGAGCGCTGTCTCAATGGATCTGTCCCCTATAGCCGCTGCGATCTCCGACGAAGGGATCGAATCAGCCGGCAAGGCAATCGCCCTCGGCGTCGGTGCCGGTCTCGGCTCGATCGGCGCCGGTATCGGTATTGGCTTCATCTTCGGCAAGGAGATCGAGTCGGTTGCCCGCCAGCCCGAGATGAAAGACGAGCTTCAGAGCATCCGCTGGCTCGGCTTCGCGCTGACCGAGGCGGTCGCCTTCTACACCTTCATCTTCGGCCTGATCGCCTTCTTCCTCTAGGTCGACCACGTGGATCTTTTTCTTGGCGAAATAACGGGCTTTATTGCCCTCGCCGCTGAGGCGGCACACGGCGCCGAGGAGGAAGGCGGCAGCTTCCTGGTCTCCCCGGGTCTCGGCCTGATGATCTGGACGCTGGTCCTCTTCCTTTTCACGATGTGGGTGTTGAGCAAGGTCGCCTTCCCGAAAATCCAGGAGGCCCTAGACAAACGGGCCAAGACGATTGCGGAGTCGATCGAGGCGGCGGAACGGCAACGCCGTGAGTCCGACGAGCTGCTCGAGGAGTACCGCGGGCGCCTCGCCGAGGCCCGCGAGCAGGCCGACGACATCATGGCCCGTGCCCGCAAGGCGGCGGAAACCGCTGAAGCGGAGGCGACGACGGCAGGCAAGGAGAAGCGCGAGGAGCTGGTCGCGGCTGCGACGCGCGACATCGAAGCCGAGACGCGGCGATCGCTGCAGCAGATCCGCAAGGAGGTCGCCGACCTGACGGTGCTGGCGACCGAGAAGGTGACCCGCAAGAGCCTCACCCCCGAGGATCAGCGCCGTCTGGTCGAGGAGGCGCTCAGCGAGGTCGACTTCACCAGCCTCTCGGCGGCGGAGGAGTCGCACAACTGATGGAGGCGGCCCGCGTATACGCCGAGGCTCTGTTCGACGTCGCCAGGGAGAAGGGCAAGCTCGACGCGATCGGGGCCGATCTGGCCCAGTTTGCCGATGCCGTCGAAGCCGATCGCGATCTGCAGGTCTTCTTCTTCAGCCCGCACTTCGCGTCGGCCGAGAAGGTCGATGGGCTGCGCCGTGCGATCGGCGGCGCCGACCCCGAGATGGTCAACTTCCTCGAGTTGCTGATCGAGAAGGGGCGGATGACGGAGGTCTTCCGCATCCGCCGTGAGTTCGAGCAGTTGTGGAAGAAGGAGAACAAGCGGATCGACGTGACCGTGACCAGCGCGGTCGAGCTGGACCCGGCTGTCGTGGACAAAGTCGGCGAGGAGATCGAGCGGCAGACCGGACAGAAGGTCGAGCTGGCCAGCCGCGTCGACGGCGTGATCCTCGGTGGCATCGTCCTGCAGGTGGGCAACATGGTTTTGGACGCGAGCATCCGCAGTCGCCTGGAGAAACTTCGAAAGAGCGTCGCCCAAGCGGCGTAAGGAGGCATAGAGCATCCCCATGGAGATCAAGCCCGACGAGATCGCATCGATTCTGCGCGAGCGGATCGAGGGACTGGACACCAGCAGCGCCGACCTCTCCGAGGTTGGGACCGTGCTGTCCGTGGCTGACGGGATCGCCCGCATCCACGGCCTCGACAACTGCATGGCGCTCGAGATGCTCGAGCTGCCGCACGGCGTGACCGGCCTCGCCCTCAACCTCGAGGCCGACAACGTCGGCGCCGTGCTCTTCGGCGAGTGGGACAAGGTCGTCGAGGGCGACACGGTGAAGCGCACCGGCCACCTGCTGCGGATTCCGGTTGGCGACGAGTTGCTGGGGCGCCTCGTCGACCCCCTCGGCCGCCCACTCGACGACAAGGGCGAGGTGGCGACGACGCAGACCCGCCCGGCCGAGTTCAAAGCTCCGGGCGTCGTCCAGCGCCAGCCGGTCACCGAGCCGGTGCAGACCGGGCTGATGTCGATCGACGGGATGATCCCGATCGGCCGCGGCCAGCGAGAGCTGATCATCGGCGACCGCCAGACCGGCAAGACGGCGATCGCGATCGACACGATCATCAACAACCGCGACAAGGACATGATCTGCATCTACGTCGCGATCGGCCAGCGGATGTCGACGGTCGTCCAGCTCAAGGAGGTGCTGGAGGAGAACGGCGCGATGGAGAACACGATCATCGTCGCCGCCCCCGCCGACGAGGCGGCGCCGATCAAGTTCATCGCTCCCTACGCGGGCTGCGCGATGGGCGAGCACTTCCTCTACAACGGCAAAGCGGCGCTCTGCGTCTACGACGACCTCACCAAGCATGCCTACGCCTACCGCCAGATGTCGCTGCTGCTGCGGCGTCCGCCCGGGCGCGAGGCATACCCTGGCGACGTCTTCTATCTGCACTCGCGCCTGCTTGAGCGCGCGGTGAAACTGAACGACGAGCTCGGCGGTGGCTCGCTGACGGCGCTGCCGATCATCGAGACGCAGGCCTCAGACGTATCCGCCTACATCCCGACTAACGTGATCTCGATCACCGACGGCCAGATTTTCCTCGAGTCCGACCTCTTCAACTCGGGTGTACGGCCGGCGATCAACGTCGGCATCTCGGTCTCGCGGGTAGGCGGCAACGCACAGACCAAGGCGATGAAGAAGGTCGCCGGAAAACTGCGCCTCGATCTCTCCCAGTACCGTGACCTCGAGGCCTTCGCCCAGTTTGGCTCCGAGCTTGATCCGGAGACGCAGAAAACGCTGAACCGCGGCGAACGGCTGGTCGAGCTGCTCAAACAGAAAGAGCGCGAACCGCTGGAGATGGCCGATCAGGTCGCCGCGATCTACTCCGGCACCGGCGGCTTCCTCGACCGGGTGAAAACGGAGCGGGTCGGAGAGTTCCTGCGCGACCTGCGAATCCGGCTGCGCTCCGAGAAGGCCGAGCTGCTCGGCCGGATCGCCGAGACCGGCAAGCTCGAGGAGGCCGACGAGGGGGAGTTGGGTACGGCGATCCGCGAGTTCGTCGACGACTTCGGTCCAGACTTCGACGAGCACGGCGACCCGCTCGAGGCGGGCGAGTCGGATCGCATCCACTCCGAGGAGGAGCGCTCGAAGCCGAGCCGCACCGAGGAAGCTGCGAGCGAGACCGAGGAGAAGGAGGCCACCCCCGCCTGACGGCGCGGGTCCGCTTAGACCATGGCCTCGCAGAAGGACGTCAAGAACCGCATCGCGTCGATCAAGAACATCAACAAGATCACGCGGGCTATGGAGATGGTGGCCGCGGCGCGGCTGCGCCGGGCCGAGCAGCGAATCGAGCAGCTGCGGCCCTACGCTCAGGGGATGCGCAAGCTAACCCGCCGTGCCGCCGAGCAGGCGGGCGGGATGCCGCGGGTGCCGGTGATGGTCGAGCGCGAGGACGTCAAGCGGGTCGGCGTGGTGTTGGTCACCGGCGATCGCGGCCTGGCGGGTGCCTTCAACACCAACGTGATCCGTGACGGGCTGCGCCTCCGCGACGAGTTGGGCGCGCAGGGGATCGAGACGGCTTTCTCCGCGGTTGGGCGCAAGGGCGTCTCCGCCCTCACCTTCCGCAAGCAGGAGGTTCATTCTTCCTACGTCGGCTTCACCGACCGTCCCGGCTTCGCCAACGCGCGAGAGATCGGTGAGGAGCTGACGGCGCGCTACGTCGACGAGGAGCTCGACCGGGTGGAGCTGGTCTACAACCGCTACGTCTCACCGCTCACCCAGCACGTCTGGCGGCAGACGCTGCTGCCGCTGCAGCAGGCCGACGTGATCGGCGCCGGCGTCGAGGACGAGGAAGAGGACGCCGAGGAGACCGAGATCGAGAAAGCCCACAGTCAGGCGCTGTGGGAGTACGAGCCCGAGGCCGAGTTACTGCTTGCGCAATTGATCCCCGAGTACGTGAACATCTCGGTCTACCGGGCGCTGCTCGAGTCCGCCGCTTCCGAGTTGGGGGCGCGGATGACGGCGATGCGCAACGCGGCGGAGAACGCCGAGACGATGATGGACGATCTCACCCTGGAGATGAACCGGGCCAGGCAGGCGGAGATCACCCAGGAGATCCTCGAGGTAGTCGCCGGCGCCGAGGCGCTCGGCTAGAGACTTGATTAGAGAGACGAGAAAAGGAACCAATGGCTGACACGAACGGAACGAATGTGGGACAGGTCGAGCAGGTGACCGGCGTCGTCGTCGATGCCGTTTTCCCCGACCAGCTGCCGGAGATCTACTCGGCGGTGAAGATCGAGATGGCCGGCGACGACGATCGGGAAGCGACTGAGCTGGTCTGCGAGGTGCAGCAGCACCTCGGCGACGACCGCGTTCGCACCGTCGCGATGGACGCCACCGATGGCCTCCAGCGTGGCGACAAGGTGATCGACACGGGGGGGCCGATCTCGGTTCCGGTCGGCGACGCGACCCTCGGCCGCATCTTCAACCTGCTCGGCGAGCCGATCGACCAGGGCGACCCGATCGAGGCCGGCGAGCGCTGGCCGATCCACCGTCCGGCTCCAAAGGCTTCCGACCTCGCTCCCACCCAGGAGATCCTCGAGACCGGGATCAAGGTGATCGACCTGCTCGCGCCCTACGCCAAGGGCGGCAAGGTCGGGCTCTTCGGCGGTGCCGGGGTCGGCAAGACCGTGCTGATCCAGGAGCTGATCCGCTCGATCGGCGAGGAGCACGAAGGCCTCTCCGCCTTCTGCGGCGTCGGTGAGCGCTCTCGCGAGGGAAACGACCTCTGGCTCGAGATGAAAGAGTCGGGCGTGATCGACAAGACGATGCTCGTCTTCGGCCAGATGAACGAGCCGCCGGGGGCCCGGCTGCGCGTCGCCCTGTCGGGCTTGACGATGGCCGAATACTTCCGCGAGCAGGGCGGCCAGGACGTGCTGCTCTTCATCGACAACATCTTCCGCTTCGTCCAGGCGGGCTCGGAGGTCTCGGCGCTGCTCGGCCGCATGCCCTCCGCGGTCGGCTACCAGCCGACGCTGGAGACCGAGATGGGCGAACTGCAGGAGCGGATCAGCTCGACCGAGCGCGGCTCGGTCACCTCGGTGCAGGCGGTCTACGTTCCCGCCGACGACCTCACCGACCCGGCGCCGGCGTCGGTGTTCGCACACCTCAACGCGACCACCACGCTCTCGCGGGCGATCTCCGAGAAAGGGATCTACCCGGCGGTCGACCCGCTCGACTCGACCTCGACGATCCTCAAGCCCGACGTCGTCGGCGACGAGCACTACCGCACCGCGACCGAGGTGCAGGAGGTACTGCAGCGCTACAAGGAGCTGCAGGACATCATCGCCATCCTCGGCATCGACGAGCTCTCCGACGAGGACCGCCAGACGGTCTCCCGGGCCCGCAAGATCGAGCGCTTCCTCTCGCAGCCGTTCTTCGTCGCCGAACAGTTCACCGGCCGCTCCGGCGAGTACGTGCCGGTCGCCGAGACCGTCCGCGGCTTCCGCGAGATCCTCGACGGCGAGCACGACGAACTCTCCGAGGGCGCTTTCTACATGCAGGGCTCGATCGACCAGGTCCTCGAGAACGCCAAGTCCGGCACTGCGGCGTAAGGGATAACCCGTGGCTGCGGAGCACATGGTCGACGTCGAGGTCCTGACCCCGGAGGGC
>DATNGU010000273.1:0-2414 GCA_035605775.1 Solirubrobacterales bacterium
CAGCGCTCGAGCACGCGCCCGACCGGGGCCTCGAGACGGATGGCGAACTCGCGCGCCACCGGCGCCCCGTGCAGCAGCTCGACCCCCTCGACGGCGGCGAGCCGCTCGCGGGCGTAGGCGGTGCGGCGGATCAGCAGCTCGCCCAGCTCGCGGAAGCCCTCGCGACCGAGCCAGGCGAGGTGGACCATGGCGCCGAGCGCGTTGAGCGCCTGCGCGGTGCAGATGTTGTGGGTCGCCTTCTCGCGGCGGATGTGCTGCTCGCGCGTCTGCAGGGCGAGGACGAAGCCGCGGCGGCCGTCGATATCGTCGGTTTCGCCGGCGATCCGGCCCGGCATGCGGCGGATCTGCTCCTCGGTCGCGCAGAAGAAGCCGAAGGAGGGGCCGCCGAAGTCGAGCCGGTTTCCGAGCGGTTGTCCCTCGCCGAGGGCGATGTCGGCGCCGCACTCGCCGGGCGGCTTGAGCACGCCGAGCGTCATCGGGTCACAGGCGACGACGAGCAGAGCGCCGTTCTCCTTCGCCGCCGCGCCCAGCGCCTCAACCCGCTCGACCGCGCCGAGGAAGTTGGGGCTCTGCAGGAAGACGGCGGCGGTCTCGGCGTCGACCGCCTCGGCCAGCGCGGCGGCGTCGGTGAGGCCGTCCTCCAGCCCGACCTCGGCGATCTCGGCGCCGTAGCCCACGGCGTAGGTGGCGAGGGTCTCGCGGCTGTGCGGGTGGACGCCGCGCGAGACGACGAAGCGCTTGCGCCCCTTGGTCGCCCCGATCGCCAGGTAGCCGGCCGAGGCAACCGACGAAGGGCCCTCGTAGAGACCGGCGTTGGAAACCGGCAGCGCGGTCAACTCCGACATCGCGGTCTGGAACTCGAACATCGCCTGCAGACCGCCCTGGGAAATCTCCGGCTGGTAGGGGGTATAGGGGGTGAGGAACTCGGAGCGCTGGATGATCGCGTCAACGATCGCCGGCACGTAGTGGTCATACATCCCCGCACCAAGGAAGCAGACCTGCGCTTCGGCATCGGCGTTGCGCGCGGCAAGCGCGGCCAGTCGCTCGTAGACCTCGGCCTCGCTCATCCCGTCCGGCAACGCCAGCGGGCGACCCAGCCGCAGCGGCTCTGGAACCTGCTCGAAGAGCTCGGCGCTCGACTCGACGCCGATCGTGGCAAGCATCTCCGCCCGGTCGGCGGGCGTCGCTGAGGTGTAGCGGGTCACCGAGGTAAGGCTACGGAAGGCGGAGGCGGGGCTACCTAGCCTTTTTCCAGCAGCTTGCGGTATTCCTCGGCGCCGAGCAGGGCCTCGGCCTCGGCCGGGGCGGTCAGCTTCACCTTGACCAGCCAGCCCTCGCCGTAGGGATCCTCGTTGATCTTCTCCGGCGCGTCCTCCAGGGCATCGTTGACCTCGACGATCTCGCCGGAGAGCGGCGCGATCACGTCGGAGACCGCCTTGACCGACTCGACCTCCGCATAGGAAGAGTCTTTGTCGATCGCCGTTCCCACCTCGGGTGGGTCGTAGAAGACGACCTCGCCGAGGCTGTCCTGCGCGTACCAAGTGATTCCGAGGACAGCGTGCTCGTCCCCCTCCAAGCGGGCCCAATCGTGCTGGTCGTGGTAGAGCAGCTCGTCGGGGTAATTCGCATCGTCGTCAGCCACGTCACCTCTCCTTTCGATACAAGGGCTTGGACGCTATCCGGGCGGCGCGGCGCTTGCCTCGCACGTCGATCTCGACCTCGGTTCCGGGCTCGGCAAGGTCGCTGCGCACGTAGGCCATCCCGATCCCGACCTCCAGCGATGGCGAGAAGGTGCCACTGGTGACGACGCCCGCGGGCTCGCCCCCAGCCAGCACCGGGTTCCCCTGGCGGGGAATTCCCGCCCCCTCGATCTTGAACGGGGCCAGCTTCTCCGCGGTGCCCTCCCCGCGTGCCCGGGCGACCGCCTCGGCGCCGACGAAGCCGGTCACCTCTTTGCAGCACCAGCCGAGCCCCGCTTCGATCGCGTTGCGCTCGGGCGTGAGGTCGTTGCCATGCAGGTGGAAGCAGGCCTCGAGCCGCAGAGTGTCGCGCGCGGCGAGGCCGCAGGGGACGACGCTCGAGTCGAGCAGCTCCGCCCAGATCGCCGGTGCGATCTCGGGGTCGATCAGCAGCTCGACCCCGTCCTCGCCGGTGTAACCGGTGCCGCATACGAGCGCTGGGCGTTTGCCGATCCGAGCCACCGCCACGCGCATCCGCGGCGGCAGCTCGATCGCGAGCGCCCGGGAGACGATCGGGCGGGCGTGCGGCCCTTGCACCGCCAACATCGCGTAGCGGTCGGCGACGTCGCGGACGCTGACGTCGAAGCCGCGGCTCCAGCGGCCAAGCCAGGCGAGGTCGGCCTCGTGGTTGGCAGAGTTGGTGACGAGCAGGTAGCGGTCGCCACCCAGCCGGTA
>DATNGU010000274.1:0-6529 GCA_035605775.1 Solirubrobacterales bacterium
TGCCACCGAGCAGGAAGCCGGTGCGTAGCTCGCCGAGCGCGACGGTAGGTACACCGACCAGATCGGCCCGATCGAGAAGCGCCGCCACCTCTTCGTTTCCTCGCCTGAAGTTGCTGTAGGCGGAGGTATCGAGGCAGAACGAACTCAACGCCAGAGCTCCTCGTCGACCGCGTCGAATTGCGCGGTCGCCCGCTCGAAGTCGCGGAACTCGTCCTCGCTCCAGCCCCCGGCAAGGCGACCCAATCCATTGGAGCGCACGCCCTCCGCACCGAGTCCCTGCCCGAGGAGGTCGATGACCGTCTGATTGAGCGACTTGCCCTTGCGGCGCTTCTCGCGCTCTAGAGCTTCCGCGAGGCTGGGCGGCACATTCCTGATCGTCAATGCCTTGATCGGCCTCACCCCTTGCAGTCAATTCGTGCTTTCATCTGATGCGGAAGTTTACAGCATCGACTCCGTGCGCCTCGACCAGGTACCGCGCCTTGCCACAGGAGATCTCCCTTCGTTGGGTGTCTCCTATGTCTCGACACAGGTGTCGCCTATCTACTGAAACCGGACATCAGCGCCCCCGGCTGGATTCGAACCAGCGACCCACGGCTTAGAAGGCCGTCGCTCTGTCCAACTGAGCTACGGGGGCGGGTACGCATAGAGATTACGGCCAGGCAGGCCGGTTCGCGTAGGATCGCCGTCGATGCCGAGCGTCGATGCGGGGGGAACCGAGCTGCATTACGTGCGCGCCGGGGAGGGCGAGCCGATGCTGCTGATCCAGGGGATGAGCGCCACCCACCTGACTTGGGGACGGCCGTTCCTCTCGCCGCTCGAGGAGAGCTTCGAGTGCATCGTCTTCGACAACCGCGGTATGGGCCGGTCCGGTCCGGCGCAGATGCCGTTCACCGTCGCCGACCTCGCCGCTGACACGGTCGCGCTGCTCGACGCGCTCAAGATCGAGCGTGCCCACGTCGTCGGCATCTCGATGGGCGGGATGATCGCCCAGGAGCTGGCCCTCGCCCACCCCGAGCGGATCCGCACCTTGACCCTGGGAGCGACTTACTGCGGTGGGCCGGAGGGCACCCTGATGGCCCCGGAGGACCTGCAGATGCTGGGAGCGGCGATGGCCTCCGGGGATCGCGAGCAGGTGCTGCGTGCGATGTGGGTGATCAACCTCTCCCCCACCTTCCGCGAGGACGAGAGTCACTACGACGCGTTCCGCGAGATGGCGCAAGCGCTGCCCGCCCCCAAAGAAGTGATCCTGCAGCAGATGCGGGCCTGCGGCGCCCACGACACCAGCACTCGACTAGACGGAGTCTCGGTCCCGGCCCAGGTCGTCCACGGCACCGCCGACCGCCTGCTCGGCGTCGGCAACGGCCTTCAGATCGCCGCACTGCTCGGCGTCGACCCGCAGCTGCTGGAGGACGTCGGCCACATGTTCTGGTGGGAGCAGCCACAGCGCGCGGCCGCGCTGGTCCGCGAGCACGCCCTCGCCCCGGTCTGAGGGGACGTGCCGGTAGTCGAACCCCATAGGCGGTCGACTACCGGCACGTCCCCACTCGTCAGCCTTTGCCGACGTCGGCGCAGCTCTCGTCGAGCTCGCCTTTGACCTTGAAGACATAGTCGGCCTGGGGGGTGATTTCGGGCTCTTCGATCACAAGTTCCAGCGCCGGATCGGTTTTCAGCCAGGCGTAGACCGGATACCAGTATTCGGCCTCGGGCGAGTCTTGAGTCGCCTTGCTGGTGATCAGGAAGTCGTAGCCCCCGGCGTTGATCAGCTGCCGGAACTGGTGACAGGTCGTCGCCAGCCGGTAGGTGCCGTCATGGCCTTTGACGCCGATGTACTGGACGTAGTTGTCGAGGTTGGCGCCGAAGAAGCCGTACTGGCCGAAGAAGATCTCGCCCGAGCCGGCGATCCCGATCCTCGCCCCGTGGCGGTTGTGGGCGAAGGTGTAGGCCTTGCGCGGCCCACCGTCCTGCAAGAAGGGGGTGGTGCGCGTGTAGTGCTGGTTGTAGTACTGGACCTCCTGCGCGCGACCGAGCACGACGGCGAGCAGCAGGACGCCACCGGCGGCCGCCGCGACGAAACCACGGCTCACGACCCGGCGGCCGCGCAACAGGCCCAACGCCGCCGGCGCCCAGACCAGCGCCAGGGTGAGGAAGACCGTGCCGACGATGTATCCCGCATACCAGCGCGGCGTGGTCAGCACGGTGATCGCGTAGACCGCGACTAAGAAGAGCAGCGTCTGCCAGGCACGCGAGTCCGGCGCACGAAGCGGGCGAGCGATCGGCAGCAACGTCAGCGCCAGCACCAGTCCCGGCACCAGATAGCGGGTGTTGGTGAAGAAGCCCGTCGGCGAGCCCTCCTGACCGGCGGCGGTGAGCGGCGTGAAGACGTAGACGAACGCGGTCAGCAACGCCGCGGCGGCGATCACCTGCAGGATCCGGTTGCGCGAGCGCACCGCGATGAAGACCGCGGCAGCCACGGCGACGATCAAGATCAGTGGCCAGAGCGGTCCGAAGGCGTCGTCGAGGCGGGGGAAGAACCAGCGCCGGTAGATGGTCGGGTCGGTGATGTAGTGGGCGACGGCAAAGCGGGGCCGCGGGTCGAGTGGCATCTGATCGGGTCGGGGTAGCTGCAACGGCCCGAAGCCGATCTGCGGGATCGGGTTGCCGCCGGTCTTGATCGCCGCCCGCACGTACCAGTAGCCACCCACAGCAAAAGTGGAAAGGCCGAGCACCCAGGCCGTCGTCAGACGCCTTCCCCGACCGCTGAAGACGATGACCCCGAGCCCGATCGCCACGACCGGGACTAGGAAAGTGAGCTTGACCGAGGCGGCGAGCCCCGCGGCGATGCCGGCGAGGACCAGCGGCCCCTTGTCGAGCAGCGGCGCGTCGCGCTCGGGCGTGTCCTGGACCGCGCCGGCGGTGGGGGCGCGGCGCTGGTGGCCGTTGATCAGGAAGGCGACGAAGGCGAGCAGGAAAGCGAGGCCCATGATGTCGTTGCGCCCCTCCCCCGGCTGGGTCTCGATCATCACCCCGGCGTCGAGCACGATCGCCGCCGCCACCAGGGTCGCCGGGCCGACCTTGTAGGGGCGGCCGACGCACCAGGCAGCGAGCAGCGCGATTGCCAGCCAGAACAGGTTGATCAGCGGCGAGAGCCAGTCGGTCTTGAAGACGACGATCCCGGCGGCGTGGACCAGCTCCGAGCTCTGCGGGTAAAACCAGGCGGCGAGGCGCAGCGGATCGGTGTAGTGCAGGTGCACGATCGAGGCTTCCTGGGCAATCCGCCCCGCGAACGGCATGTGGTACCAGGTCGTGTCGCCGCCGAACATCCCGTAGTCGAGGCTGAGTTGCGAGGGGAAGGTCCACTCGGCGACGGTGAAGGAGGCGACGCCGAGCGCCAGCAGCAGGGCGATCGTCTGCACCCGCGGCGCCGCGACTTCGGCACCGTCGCGAGGAGCCATCCGCCGCCCGAGCCAAGCGGCGAGCAGGCCGATGCCGATGCAGACGACGACGATCCAGCCCAGGCGCAGGATGCTGAGCGTGCCCAGCAGCTCGAGCGAGACGACCAGCAGGGCGACCGCGATCGTCGCCTCGGCGAGGCGGGCGAGGGCGCCGGAGAACTCCGGCGCGATCCAGCGCCGCAGCCAGTAGGCGCCGAGCCCAAGCGCCGAGACGATGCCGATCGTCGCCAGGCAGCCACCGATGTAGGAGCCGAAGGAGGGGGTCACCGGCGCGGGATGCTATTCGGCGCGCCGGGTGCGGCGCCGGGACTAGGAGGCGGCGGCAGGAATACGGCAGGAGACGCCGGTGCCGGCGAGGCCGCAGTAGCCGTTCGGCACCTTGTGCAGGTACTGCTGGTGGTAGTCCTCGGCGTAGTAGAAGGGGCCGACCGGCTCGACCTCGGTGGTGATCGGCTCGTGACCGGCGGCGCGCAGCGCCTCGTCGTAGGCCTGCAGCGCCATCTCCGCCGTCGCCTTTTGAGCGTCGTTGGCAAAGTAGATGCCGGACCGGTACTGGGTGCCGACGTCGTTGCCCTGGCGCATCCCCTGGGTTGGGTCGTGCTCCTCGAAGAAGACTTTGAGCAGGTCCGCGTAGGAAACGGTCCTCGGGTCGAAGGCAACGAGGACGGCCTCGGAATGGCCGGTCTTGCCCGAGCAGACCTCCTCGTAGGTCGGGTTCGGAGTGGTCCCGTTCATGTAGCCGACCGCCGTCGTGTAGACGCCGTCGAGAACCCAGAACAGCCGCTCCGCCCCCCAGAAGCAGCCGAGCGCGAAGTAGGCCGTCTCGATCCCGTCCGGGAAGGGCGGCTGCAGCGGGGCGTCGAGCACCGCGTGGCGCTCCGGCACCTCGAAGTCCGGCTCGCTCCGACCCGGCAATGCGTCCTCGGGCGCCGGCTTCTGCGCCTTCTGGCGATCCCAGAGCATGCTCACACGGTAGCGTTCCGCCATCGGCTGCCTCGTCCTTCTCTTCGCCCTGATCTCGCCGCGGCTGGCGCTGTTCGCGCTGTTCCTGTTCAGCGACCTGCTCAGCCGCTCCTTCGACAGCTGGATCGTCCCCTTCCTCGGCTTCTTCCTGCTGCCCTGGACGACCCTTGCCTACGCTGTGATGTACGCCTCGTCCAACGGCGTCGACGGCTTCGAGTGGTTCATCGTCGTGCTCGCCTTCCTGATCGACCTCGGCGCCTTCGCCGGGGGCGGCCGGCGGCGCGCGCAAACGCGCTAGACCGCCGCTACTGGGCCTGGTCGAGCGGGTAGGCGAGCCTGACGTGGGCCTTTGCGAGGAGGACGAAATCGCGCCGCTCCGCCTCGCCGCCACCGAGCGGCGAGATCTCGACGTCGAGCAGCGGGATGAAACCGACGTCGGGCCGGTTGACCGCGTCTGAGAAGCGGCTCTGGTAGCCCTCGGGGGGCAGAGTCACGTCGCCGACGATCAGGTTGCGGTCGGTTTCGAACACGACCCGTTCCTTGCGCCGTGGGCTGGAATGTCCCTCCATGCGGCCGCTTATCGACGTTTTCCAGGCATTTCGTGAATGGACAAGCGTCCAGGCACGACACCGCCCCGTTTGACCTGCCGCCGGGTGCCCGACTCAGCCGCGCCCCAGCGCCGCCGCGAGCCGTGCCTTCAAGTTGACGGCGCCGAGCATCAGCTTCTCGGACGGGGACCCCGCGGCGGGAAGGGCGCCGAGCTGGCGCGTCATCTCGGCCCCGTTCAGGTAGGCGTTCAGGTCGACGATCTTGCCCTCGCGAACCTCGAGTACGTCGCACCCCTCGACGTCGACCCTCCTCCCGTTCGGAGCCATTCCCTCGAACCGTCCCGTGCCGTCGAAGCTGCCGGTCGCGCGCCAGCGCACCGCCGCCCGCTCCTCATCGGCGGTCACGCTCACGATCTCGAACCGGAAGTCGGGGAAGGCCGCGAACAGAGCCCCGAACCACTCGCGATATCCCTCTGGCGCGCGCAGCTCGGCGACGCCGTGGATCCGGCCGACGCCGGGCAGCTCCCACTGACGCATCATCGCCTCGACGTCGCGAGCCCCCACGGCCTCGAAGTAAGCCCGCGCGGTTGCAGCCACCTCATCAGACTTCTCACTCACACAGACGAAGCTACACCGAAAATCTTGCAGCCCGACCCCGGCAAGACGTCCGCTACGATTTCGTGCAGGGAAACGGTTAGCTAGGTCGAGGGAGGCGAAACACGTGGGGTCACGACGCTTGCGAGGCGGACAGCTTTGGGGAATGTGCGTTTCTTTCGTGGTGCTGACTGCGGTCCTGGCGCTCACGGTAATACCGGCTCAGGCGAAGGCGGCCTCACCGGTGCTCGAATTCGTCAGCCCGGCAGCCGCCTTCCCCATCGACTTCACCGCCGACGCCGGGGCGGTGACCGCTGTGATGGCCAACGTCGACCCGGTCGTGCACTGCGCCGCCGCTCATGGCGAAGGCGAAATCATCGGCCCGCGCTCGACCCTCTCGGAATACGTCTTCACGGGATGCGTCGCGACCAAAGGCGGATCTACTGCCAACTGCCAATCCGAACTCCTCAATACGGGAGTGATCGAAACCGGCACGATCGAAGCCGACCTCGTCTACATCGATCAGGCGAAACACGAGGTGGGCATGCTTCTCAATCCGAGCGGCGGCGTCTACATGACCTTCAAATGCGGGGGCGAACTGGTCGAAGCGCGCGGCCCCTTCCTCGCTCCCGTGGGTTCGCTCAATACGCAGACCACCTCCTTCACGGCAAGCCTCAGCCGCTCGGGCGCGACGCAGACCCCCAACGAATACGAAAACGCGATCGGCGAAAAGCGGAAAGCCGTCCCGATGGGCGAATGGGAAGGTCACCCACTGGCCACCACCGGCGTGGAACTGAGCTTTGCGATCCACACCAGCGCGTCGCTTGAAATAAAGGCCATCACCGCTGCGGAAATCGAAGCAAAGCAGCATGAGGAAGAGGCTGCGGCGGCAAAGAAGCGCCAAGAGGAGGAAGCCAAGACGGCGGCGGCGGTAAAGGAGCGTCAGGAAGAGGAAGCCAAGACGGCGGCGGC
>DATNGU010000275.1:0-2134 GCA_035605775.1 Solirubrobacterales bacterium
GTGAAGGTGGCCTTGGCGCGTGCCGCCTTCGCCGCCTCGGCTGGGACGACCCCCTGTTCAGCCCAGGCCTCGGTCGCAGCCAACTCGACCTCGAGCCAGCTCTCGAACTTGCGCTGCTGCGACCAGACCGCGCCGATCTCAGGACGGGTGTAGCGGGGGATCATCAGCAGTTGATGATCCGCACGGCAAGCAAGCCGGCGTTTTTCGCGCCGTCGATTGCCACGCAGCCAACCGGGACGCCGGGAGGCATCTGCACCGCGGAGAGCAGCGCGTCGAGTCCGCCCAGGCTCTTGCCGAGGATCGGCACGCCGAGCACAGGCAGATCGGTGTGGGCGGCGGCGACTCCAGGCAAAGCCGCCGACATCCCAGCCCCGGCGATGATCACTTTCAGCCCCCGCATACGTGCGTTGTGGCAGTACTCGCGGACCTGCTCGGGGTCGCGGTGGGCGCTCATCACGCGCACCTCGTAGCGAATGCCCGCTTCGTGGAGGGCGGCGCCGGCCGGCTGCATCTTGGGCTTGTCGTTTTTCGAGCCCATGATGATCCCGACCAGGGGCTCGTCGACTTCGATCTCCTCGAATGCCTCCTCGACCGCCGGCATCGTCACTCCCCCGGTCGGCTGCGGCTGTGGCTCCTCTGAGATCTCGCTCATCCCTTCCTCTCTGGCGTCATTTACTTCGGTAAGAGATCCAACGCAGCGCATCGTATGCGCGATCGCCTGCCCGGACTCTCAACCTCCACCCGGATCGTCTAGAGCGAGTCGGCCAGCTCGTCGGCGGGCATCGCCGCCAGCGTCTGGCTGGTCATGGTCCCGCGCGAGCCGAGCTCGACCGAGACCTTGGCCATTGCCTTCTCGTCTGGTGCCTCGACGATGGTGACGAAGTCGTACTGGCCGAGCGTCGCGTACTGCGCCTGTACTTTGGCACCGATCTGTTCGACCTCTTTGTTCACCTCGGCGACCCGCCCGGGGTTGTTCTTCAGGGTGCGAACGCCCTCGGCGGTCAGGTTGGTGAGCATCACGTAAGTGGGCATGATGGCCTCCTGTAGCGGGGTTCGGGCCTACGTTACGCGAGCAGGCCCGGCGCTGTCTACGAGGGGGTTCAACCGTCGTAGCCGGCGTGCACGTGATCGCAGTGGTCCGAGCGCGCGAAAGCGGGGCCGGGACCGTCGACGTCGTAGCAGTAGATCAGCTCGGTCGGCATCGCCGGTGCCGGCAGTAAGGACAGGGTGCGGGCCAGTTCGCCGCAGGGTGCGGTCGGGGCCGTGTCGGTGCAGGGGACGCCGTCGACGGCGGCGATGTCCATCGCGCGGCCGTAGAAGTGGTTCGAAACGTTGCCTTCGGTCGTGTACTGGGAGTGGTCGGAGCGCAGCGCCGAGATCGTGATCTGGTGCGACTGGGTCATCGCCCCGATCAGGCCGACGATCCGCGGGTCAATTGCGCCGCTGTCGAGGTCCTGTTTCTCCAGTTCGTTGGAGAGGGTCAGGTTGTCCCAGTCGATCGGTGCGATCACCGCGTTGGGCAGGCTCAGTGCCCAGTCGACCGTGCTGGCCTTGCACTCGCCTTCGATCTGTTCGGATTCGCCCAGCACCGCGTCCACGTACCACTGGGCATGGTTGTGTTCGAACAGGCCCTCTCGTAAGCCGCCCTGTGACCAGATCATCCGCGCCAGCGTGGCGGTGGAGTCGGCGGGGTCCTCGCGACGGATGCGCCCGTCACCATCACCGTCGACCGCAAAGCGCTTCCACTCGGCGCCAACCAAGCCGAGCGCGCCGTGGCGACGGAGCTCGGCTTTGGACATCCCGCGGCCGAAGTCCGACTCCAGGTGGGCGACCGCGGCCAGCGCCCAGACGCCGCGGCGGCCAAGGTCATAGCGGGCAGCGGCACTCTCGAAGGCGTCGAGGTAAGGGGAGGGGATTCGCTGGCGCCAGGGCTTGGCGGCGCGGCAGCTCAGCACCCGCAGCTTCGGCGTCAGTTCGAAGGTGCTGGCGATCACGCTCCCCAGCTGGCCGTAGCACTGGGCGTTGGCAAGTACCTCGGCGACGTACCAGTCGGCGTGGTTATAGGCGAAGACGGCGTTGTACCAGTCGGTCGGCGCGCCGGAGGCGCGCAGGTAGCTGGCGGCGGCGAAGATCG
>DATNGU010000276.1:0-7715 GCA_035605775.1 Solirubrobacterales bacterium
CAGCTCGGCGATCCCGCGCAGGATCGTCGTCAACTCGGCTTTGCGGCCCAGGTAGCGGACCCGCAGCTCCTCCAGCTCCGCGGTCCCGGCGGCGGTCTCGATCGCGGTCGTCGCCTCCAGCTCGATCTTCTCTATCCGCTCAAGCATCGTCCGCCTCCTGCATGGCGGGCGACGATAACCGCTCGCATGCGATCGCTGCCGCGGCGGCGACGTTGAGCGACTCGGCGCCGCCCGGGCGCAGCGGAATCGTCACCTTCAAGTCACATTCGTCGAGCACCTCGGCGGGCAGCCCATCGCGCTCAGCGCCCAGGCAGATGGTCGCCGCTGCGGCCAGCGAGTCCAAAGTCTCGCCCCCGTGCGCCACTAACGCCGCCCGTGGCCGCGGCGTGGCATCGATTCCCGCCCGCAGCAGCGACTGGCCGAAGATCGAGCCCATGCTCGCCCGCACTGCCTTAGGCCCATGCGGGTCGGCACAGTCGGCGCCGAACACAACCGTGCCGCCGAGCAGGGCCTGAGCGGTGCGGACGATCGCGCCAACGTTGCCGGGATCGGCAACCCCATGCAGGTAAACGCAGGGTGGCCTTACCGCAGCGGCCCAGACCTGCGGCCAAACGGCGATCACCCGCGTGCCCGAGCCAAGCGCCGAGACCTCCGCCAGCAGCTGCGGCTCGACTTCCTCGCCGCCGATCTCGCTACCGGCGAGGCTGAGCAGGATGCGGGGCTCGGCGCCAGCGGCCAGCCCCGCCTCGACCAGGTCCTCGCCCTCGGTCGCGAACAATCCCTCGCGCTCGCGCTGCTTGCGCTCGCGCAGCTTGCGGACCAATTTCAACTTCTCGTTGTGGGGGCTGGAAATCATCCTGTGTTGGTTCGGGTCGGTCGAATCTTCTCCTGGAACGGGGCAACCTCGGGACAAATAAAAAACGGGCCGTGAAGACGGCCCGCCCGGGAAAGTGAAGTGTGTGGTCGCAACTAGGCGGCCGCACCCTCCCGGGCTAGCTCCACGAATCGGCGGAAGGCCTCACGGTCGGAGACCGCGATCTCCGCGAGCATCTTGCGGTTCACCTCGACACCAGCCTCGCTGAGGCCGTGGATCAGCTGCGAGTAGCTCATGCCCTCGCGCCTCGCTGCAGCGTTGATCCGGGTGATCCAGAGTCGCCGGAAATCGCGCTTGCGATTGCGCCGGTCCCTGTATGCGTACATTCCCGACCGCTGCACCTGCTCTTTGGCAAAGCGGTAAGAAGAATGCTTGCGACCGAAGTAGCCCTTCGCTTCCTTCAGCACCTTGCGCCGCTTCTTGCGCGCATGGACGGAGCGCTTGACCCGGCTCACTTTCCGCCTCCGAGCAGAGTCCGGACGCGCTTTTCATCGGCCTTGGCGATCACAACCGGCCGCCCCATCTGCCGCTTGCGCTTCGGCGACTTTTTCTCGAGGATGTGGCTCGAGTAAGCGCGCCGCCCGCGCAGCTTGCCCTTGGCGGTCTTACGGAAGCGCTTCTTAGCGCCCGAGTGGGTTTTCATCTTCGGCATTGGGACGGGTATTGAAGCAGACTGGCCACTGGAGCCCGCCTTGGCCAGCGGGCGTCGAAGGTACGCTGGCGCGCGATGCGGATCGTCTACGTGGTCGGGACCCGGCCCAACTTCGTCAAGACCGCGCCCGTGATCGCGGCGTTGCGCGACCGCCTGCCCGCCGGCCGCCACACGATCGTCCACACCGGCCAGCACTACGACCGACTGATGTCGGAGGTTTTCCTCGAGGAGCTCGGCGTGCCGGCGCCCGACCACCTGCTCGAGGTCGGCTCCGGCAGCCACGCGCAACAGACCGCACGCACGATGGAGCGCTTGGAGCCGGTGGTGAGCGAGGAGCGGCCGGATCTGGTGATGGTCCCCGGCGACGTCAACTCGACCCTCGCCGCGGTGCTGACGGCAGCCAAGATGCAGGTTCCCGTCGCCCACATCGAGTCCGGTTTGCGCAGCTTCGACCGCACGATGCCAGAGGAGATCAACCGGATCGTCGCCGACGAGTTCTCCGAGTACCTCTTCCTGCACAGCGATGAGGCAACCGAGAACCTACGCGCCGAGGGCATCGCCGATGAGCGCATGCACTTCGTCGGCAACACGATGATCGACACGCTGGTCGCGCTGGAGGGTCGCTTTCGCGGCGCCGACGCTGCGGCAAGGCTTGGGGTCGAGCCAGGCAGCTACCTGCTCGTCACCCTGCACCGCCCCGCTCTGGTCGACGGCGAGCTGCTGCCCGAAACCGTCGAGCGCCTCGTCGCCCTCGCCGAGGAGATGCCGGTCGTCTTCCCAGTCCACCCGCGGACCCGCAAGAAAATGGAGGCGATTTCCGCCGAGCACCCCGGTCTGCTCCTTTCCGAGCCCCTCGGCTACGTCGACTTTCTCTCGCTGCTCGCCGATGCCGGCGCTGTGCTCACCGATTCAGGTGGCATCCAGGAGGAGACGACCTACCTCGGCATCCCCTGCTTCACCTTGCGTGACAACACCGAGCGCCCGGTGACGATC
Source organism: Solirubrobacterales bacterium (assembly GCA_035605775.1). GTDB lineage: Bacteria > Actinomycetota > Thermoleophilia > Solirubrobacterales > 70-9 > VRUE01. Next base: position 2,520 of record DATNGU010000276.1, read on the forward strand.
CGCGCCGGCACCAACACCCTGCTCGGCCTCGATCCCGCTGCGATCGCCCAAATCCCAGCTTCCCTCGCGAAGCGCCCAACAGCTCCATCGGAGCCACCGCCCCTATGGGACGGCCACGCAGCAGAGCGAATCGCGGACGTGATCGCAAAAGGCCCGCCCCGGTAGGGGTGGAGCGTCTTGTACTTTTTCCGCGGCGCGGGCCGCGGATAGCCACAAGGGGTCTTCGGAAAAAGTTAAGCGAACCCCTGCCGGGGCGGGCCTTTATCCCTCCGAAGGGGACTCGGAGTCGCTGTCGACCTCCGGGTCGCCAGCCGACGGATCGTCCTGCTTGGTCTCCGCCACGACCTCTTTGCTGGGCGCCAGCATCATGCTCATGTTGCGCCCTTCCTGCAGCGGCTCGGACTCGATCACGGCGAGCCCGTCGAGGTCCTCGAACAGTCGCTGCAGCAAGTTCCTGCCCCGCTCCGGGTGGGCCTGCTCGCGGCCGCGGAACATGATCGTGATCTTGACTTTGTTGCGCTGGCGCAGGAAGCGCTCGACATGGCCCTTCTTGGTCTCGTAGTCGTGGACCGCGATCTTCGGCCGCAGCTTGATCTCGCGAACGTTGACCTGCTGCTGGTGCTTGCGGGCGGCCTTCTGCTTCTGCTCCTGCTCGTATTTGTACTTCGAGTAGTCGAGCAGGCGGGTGACCGGCGGTTTAGAGCCGGGCGCCACCTCGACCAGGTCGAGGTCGGCCTCCTGCGCGCGCTTCAGCGCCTCGGGCGTATCGAGGATCCCCAGCTGCTCTCCGTCGGCGCCGATCAAGCGAACTTTGGGAACACGGATGCGCTCGTTGATCCGCGTCGTGTCGCGCTCCGGCGGTCGGCGATCGAACCTGCGCGGGACCGGCACTAGTGAAGGGTGAGGTGGAGCTTCAAGAGGACGAGGGATGCGGAGGCAGCCACGGGAGGTTCAGCGGCGCGGTGTGTTTGGCATGCCTGCGAACAAGTGTCCGGAGTATAGAGACAGGGCCAAAACCGGGTCGCGGGACTCAGGCGGCCCTCTCGGCACGGTGGACTAGCTCGGCGAACTCGGCGAGCTCCATTGTCCCCAGCTCCCCCTCGGCGTGGGAGCGGACAGCCGCTTCGCCGCTCTCTTCCTCGCGGTCGCCGACCACCAGCATGTAGGGGTTGCGTCCCAGTTCGGCGTCGCGGACCTTCTTGCCGATCGACTCCGAGCGGCGGTCGACCTCGACCCTGACCCCGAGCTCGCGCAGCTGGGCCGCGACCCGGTCGCCGAACTCGACGTGACGGTCGGAGATAGGCAGTACGGCCGCCTGCACCGGCGCCAGCCAGACGGGGAAGCGACCGCCGTAGTGCTCGATCAGGATCCCGGCGAAGCGCTCCATCGAGCCGAGCAGCGCGCGGTGGATCATCACCGGGCGGCGCGGCTCGTCGTTCTGGTCGGTATAGGTGAGGTCGAAGCGCTCCGGCATGAAGAAATCGACCTGGCAGGTACCGCACTGCCAGGAGCGGCCGAGCGCGTCGGTGATGTGGAAGTCGATCTTGGGTCCGTAGAAGGCGCCGTCGCCCGGATTCAACGTGTACTCGCGGTCCTGGCTCTCGAGCGCACCGCGCAGCGCCTCCTCCGCCTGCGCCCACTGCTCCTCGCTGCCGATCGACTTCTCCGGCCGGGTCGAAAGCTCGATGTGGACGTCCTCGAAGCCGAAGCGCGCGTAGAGCTCGTCGATCGCCTCGCAGATACCGGTCACCTCATCGACGATCTGCTCCGGCGTACAGTAGATATGGGCATCGTCCTGGGTGAAGGCGCGAACCCGCAGCAGCCCGTGCAGGACGCCCTCACGCTCAGCCCGCGAAACCTGGCCGAACTCGGCGACCCTCAACGGCAACTCGCGGTAGGAATGGCGCTCGGAGTCGAAGACGAGGCAGGCGCCGGGGCAATTCATCGGCCGGATCGCGTACTGACGCTCCTTCGACTCGGTGAAGTACATGTTCTCCTGGTAGTTGTCCCAGTGGCCGGAGCGGTGCCAGAGCTCGACGTCCATCAGGTGCGGCGTCTTGATCTCGACGTACTCGCGCTTGCGCAGCTGCTTGTGCACCTCGGCCTCGATCAGGCGCAACAGCGTCGTGCCGTGGGAGAGCCAGAAGGGCATGCCCGGGGCCTCCTTGCGCAGCATGAACAGCCCCAGCTGGGGGCCGAGGCGACGGTGATCACGCGCCTTCGCCTCCTCGATTCGCTCCAAATGGAGGTCGAGGTCCTTCTTCGAAAAGAAGGCGGTGCCGTAAATCCGGGTGAGCATCTGGCGGTCCTCTTGGCCGCGCCAGTAGGCGCCCGCCAGCGAGCTCAGCTTGATCGCCTTGATTCTCCCGGTGGAGGGACCGTGGGGACCCAGGCAGAGATCCTCAAAGGGCCCGTTGCGGTACAGCGAGACGGTTTCCACGCCTTCGTCGCGGACCAGGTCCTCGATCAACTCGACCTTGTAGTCCTGGCCCTGGGTCCGGAAGATCTCGATCGCCTCCGCCGGGGGCAGGTCGCGGCGCTCAAAACTCTCGTCGGCCTCGATGTGCTTCCGCATCGAGGCCTCGATCCGCTCCAGGTCGTCTTCGTTGACCTTTACGTCCTCGGGGAACTCGAAGTCGTAGTAGAAGCCCTGCTCGATCGAGGGGCCGATCGTCACCTTGGTCCCCGGGTAGAGCTCCAACACGGCCTCGGCCATCACGTGAGCGGCATCGTGGCGGATCAGCGCCAGGGCGTCGGGGTCGCGGTCGGTGAGGATCGCGATCTCGGCTCCGTCGGGCAGCGGCGCCGCCAGATCGCACAGCTCGCCGTCGACGCGGATGGCCAGGGCGGCCTTTGCCAAGCCGGGCCCGATCGCCGCCGCGGCATCGGCGCCGCTGGCGCCGTCGGGTAACTCCAGCGGGGTGCCGTCGGGCAGCTTGGCGGTGATTTTCGTCGTTGCCTCCATCGCGCTCATGCTACGGCCCTTGGCGGGCCTGGCGTTCGGCGATCAACGGGCAGTCGCTCGGCCCGGCGACCGGCCCCCTGCGCTCCCACAGCAGGTAGGGGCCGGTATGTCGCCTCAAGCGCAGGCCGCGAAACGGTGCCCGCTCGGCGGCGTCGGCGATGACGACGAAGCGGACCCCGCTCGGTGGCCTTCCCCCGGCGGCGCCCTCGGGCTCGATGCAGACGCGGCCTCCGCGCAGCTCCCAGGCGACGTAGCGGGCGCCTTGTTCCTCTTCGAGCAGCGACTCGGGCGCCAGAAACAAAGTCGAGCCGGTCGCCAGGAGTGGGCGCAGGCCGGTCAAGGCGGGCGAGTAGGAAGTCGGCCCGACGGGCGCGTTGGCGAAGGCGAGAAGGGTGCAAACACCGGCGGCAAGCAGGTAGAGCACGAGCGCCACACTCGGGGCGCCTTTCCTTCGCATACCGCCGATAAGGCGCCCCGGAGGGGCGAGCGGCAGCATGATCGCCAGGGTGAGGACCGGCGCGGCGAGCTCGAGCGCCTTGGCGCTCGTGTAGGGGGTGCCGCCGAGCCGGGCGGCAGCGTAGAGGAGCGCCACGGCCAACACGCCGGCCAACACCGTCCTCTCCCGTCGGCGCAGGCAAAAGATCAACCCGTAGACGAGCAGCACCGCAGCGAAGGCGGCGCCCAGGTAGTAGACGAAGGCGGGCACCGCCCCGTCGCCCGGCGCGAGGCGGAAGTCACCCGAGGGCCAGATCCCCAGCGCGGTGAAGGGCGAGACTTGACCGAAGAGGTTGCCGAGGCCGGGTCCGTTGGGGTCGAAGGTCTCGAAGTTGTGGAAGTCGATCATCCGGCCGAGCTCGGGCAGAGCGCCGACGGCGAAGACGATGGAGGCCAGCAGAAGCGGCCGAACCGGCAGCGACCGCGTCAACAGGAGCCAGATCAGCAAGATCGTGGCGAGCCAGATCAACCCCGGGAAGCTGTAGACGTAGACGGAGCCGATCGCGAGGATTGCGGCTGGAACGAAGCGCAAGGGGAGGTCTTGCCAGGTGCGGGTGCTTTCGCGGAGGGCGAGGACGAAAGCGAGCACGAAGAGGGCCTGGATCGTCTCCTTGAAGGCGCCCTGGGCGAAGTAGGAGGCAACCAGATACGGGACGCCGACGAGGAGGGCGGCCGCGGTGCGGCGCAGCCGGGGTTGGTCGTCGAACGCCGTGAGGGCGGTCAACGGAGCGAGGACCGCGGCGGCGACGGTGAGGCCGCTGAATCCCTGCACCAGTCCAATTCCCAGGCCCTTGTTGAGCGCGACCGCGATCGCGTGTGGACCAAGTGGATAGCCCTGATGCAGCAGCTGCGACCCGGCGCCGCCCGCCAGCCTGTCGGTCGCCAGCAGGTGTTGCGACATGTCCGGGTTGAAGCCGGTACCGAGGATGCCGAAATGACCTTCGACGACGAAGGGAAGTGAGGCGGCGAACAGAGCCACGACGGCGACCGGGAGGCCGGCCCGCAGCGCCTCCCCCCCGCCCTCGACCCGCCCGCGCAGGTAGACCGCGGCGGCGACCGTCAGGACGAGAACCGCAACTGCCGAGATCGTCCCGTGGCCGGGCATCCGTACGGTGGCCCAGCAAATCGCGCAGAGCAGCGCCAGTCCCACGGCGGGCGCGAGCCAGCACCAGCGCCTGATGCCGCAGAGCGAGATCGCGGCCTGCCCCATCGCCAGCGAGGCTCCGCAGACCGCCAGTACCGCCGCATAAGTCCCGATCACAAGGCGGCGAGCCTAGACTGCGGGGATGGCGCACGTCCCTCCCGCCCGCCACCTCCTGCGCGCCAAGGACCTCGCCGACGCCCGCTACTTCGAACCGCTGAGCGTCGGTGACCTGGCCGGGGCCGCCGGCCTCTCCCGCGCCCACTTCAGCCGCCAATTCCGGCGTGCCTTCGGCGAGTCGCCGCATGCCTACCTGCTGACGCGCCGCCTCGAGCGTGCCGCAGCACTGCTGCGCACCACCGACAGCTCGGTCGCCGAGATCTGCCTGGCCGTGGGGCTGCAGGGCATCGGCTCCTTCACGACCAGCTTCTCGCGCACCTTTGGCAAATCGCCGACGGCCTACCGCGCCTCTTTCCCCCCGGCCTCCGCCTACGCCCGCGTCCCCTCCTGCGTGGTGCGTGCCTACTCCCGCCCTCAAAACCGCACGTTTCGAGAAGACAGCACAGAAGTGCGCGCCTAGCATCGGCGACGAACT
>DATNGU010000277.1:0-6768 GCA_035605775.1 Solirubrobacterales bacterium
CGGAGCTGGAGAGGCCGATGCTCGCCGACATCATGGCCTACGTTCCCTTCCCCGGAATCGGCCCTTATGAGAACTATGAGGCGGACGAGACGGTAAAGGGGGGAGAGACGCTGGAGCTGGCCGGCATGACCCTGGATGTAATCGCGACGCCGGGCCACAGCCCCGGTCACGTCACCTACTCGATGCGCGGCGAGGAGGCGATGTTCTCCGGTGATGTCCTCTTCCAGGGATCGGTAGGCCGGGTCGACCTCCCCGGGGGCGACGGGCCAACGCTGATGCGGTCGATCGGCGAGCTGCTCGATTCCCACTCGCCGGAAACCGGCGTCTACCCGGGGCACATGGGCGTAACCACGCTCGGCGCGGAGCGCGCCACCAATCCTTTCCTCGCCGAGCTGGCGCGCTGACCCAAGCGCTACGCAGGTAAGGTCGCAGCCACCGTGGCGAGCAAGTACCAAGCCCCTCGCGGGACCTTTGACGTCCTGCCTGCAGACGCCCGTTCGCGGCGGCGAGTCGAAGCCGCCGCCGCGACGATCTTTGCCGGCGCTGGATACGAGCCGATCGCGACCCCGGCCTTCGAGGACACCGAGCTGTTCGAGCGCGGCGTCGGCAGATCTACGGACATCGTGCGCAAGGAGATGTTCACCTTTGAGGACAAGGGCGGCCGCAGCCTCACCCTGCGACCGGAGGGCACCGCGCCAATCTGCCGTGCCTACCTCGAGCACGGCATGCACAAGTTGGCGCAGCCGGTGAAGCTTTCCTACTCCGGACCGTTCTTTCGCCACGAGCGACCGCAGGCGGGACGCTACCGGCAGTTCCACCAGCTTGGCGTCGAGGCGATCGGCACCGACTCGCCTCTTGCCGACGCCGAGGTAATCATGCTGCTCTCCGATTTGCTGGTCGAGCTCGACGTCCCCGGGGTCGAGCTGCGGCTCGGCAGCCTCGGCTCTCCGCAGGCGCGAAGCACCTACCTTGAGGAGCTGAAAACACACCTGCGAGCCCACGAGGGGGAGCTGTCGAAAGACGTCCGCGACCGGATCGAGATCAACCCGCTGCGCGCTTTCGACGCCGACGACGAGGGTACGCAGGCGGTGATGGCGAGCGCGCCGACGATCGTCGGGCGCCTCGAGGGCGAAGACGCGGAGCACTTCGATGAGGTGCGCGCCCTGCTCGGCGCGGCGGGAATCGAGTACGCGATCGATCCCACCCTGGTGCGCGGCCTCGATTACTACACGCGAACGATCTTCTCCTTCGTCTGCGATCAGCTCGGCGCCCAGTCCGAGATTGGCGGCGGTGGCCGCTATGACAGCTTGATCGAGCAGCTCGGTGGTCCAGCGACGCCGGCGGTCGGCTGGGCGGTGGGGATTGAGCGGATCCAGCTTGCCTTGGGGGAGGTGGAGGAAGCGAGCGATCGCGATGTCTTCCTCGCGGTCGCCGATCCCAGCCAGCGGCGCCGGGTGTTGGCGCTGGCTGGCGAGTTGCGCCACGCCGGCCTTTCGACCGAGGTCGATCTTGCTGGGCGCAGTCTCAAGGGCCAGCTCAAACACGCGGACCGTGTCGGCGCCCGGCGCGTGGCCATCTTCGAGGAGGATGGCTCCGTGCAGCTTCGCGACATGGAAAGTGGCGAACAGCGACCGGTCGACCCAACCGGGCTGATCGAAGCTATCACTGGGGAGCGATCGTGAGCGAGGTTCCAGCGCTCAGCTCCAACGAGTATCGCGACACCTGGTGTGGCCAGATACTGGGGGACCGAGTCGACTCAACCGCCCGGGTCGCCGGCTGGGTCCACCGCCGTCGGGACCACGGCGGCCTGATCTTTATCGATCTGCGCGATCGCAGCGGGATCGTCCAGCTCGTGTTCCACCCGGACTCTTCCGGCGAGGAGGCTTTCGGGCTCGCCCACAAGCTGCGCGCAGAGGATGTGTTGAGCGCCACGGGTACAGTCGTTCGTCGCTCGGTTGAAACGATTAACGCTGAGTTGCCTACGGGAGAGTTCGAGCTTGGGGTTAGCGCCGCCGAGCTGTTGGCCGATGCCGAGACGCCGCCCTTCCAGATTGAGGGCTTTTCCGGCGAGGTGGGAGAGGACGCCCGCCTGCGCCACCGCTACCTCGACCTGCGTCGCGAGCCGATGCGCGAGGCGATGGTCCTGCGCCACCAAGTCACGGCAGCGATGCGCGAGTTCCTCGACGGCGAGGGGTTCCTCGACGTCGAGACCCCGGTGCTGACCCGCTCGACGCCTGAGGGTGCCCGCGACTTCCTGGTTCCCAGCCGGCTTCAGCGGGGCTCCTTCTACGCCTTGCCGCAGTCACCGCAGCTGTTCAAGCAGCTGCTGATGGTTGCCGGCTTCGAGCGCTATTACCAAATTGCCCGCTGCTTCCGCGACGAGGACCTGCGCGCCGATCGCCAGCCCGACTTCACCCAGCTCGACATCGAGATGTCGTTCGTCGGCGTCGACGATGTGATCGAGGTCAATGAGCGGCTGCTGGCGCACGTCTTCGAGCGGGTCGGGGGGCCCGCGATCCAGTTGCCGATCGAGCGGCTCCCTTACGACGAGGCGATGGACCGATTCGGCACCGACCGCCCGGATATGCGCTTCAAATTGGAGTTAGTCGACCTCGCCGATGTCCTCGCCCAGACCGATTTCAAGGTCTTTCGTGGGGCGATCGAGTCGGGTGGTGCCGTCCGGGGCCTTAACGTCGGCAGGCGTGAGATGCCGCGCTCTGAGCTGGATGGCCTGATTTCACGTGCGCAGGAGCTGGGCGCCAAGGGCCTGGTTTGGGCATTCCGGGAGGGCGACGGCTGGCGCTCGCCGACGGCGAAGTTCCTCTCGGCGGAGGAGCTGGAAGGGCTCAACCAGCGGCTCGGTGCTGAAGAGGGCGATCTGCTGCTGCTTGTTGCCGACCAGCGTCGTGTCGCCGACGCCGTCCTGGGACAACTGCGGGTCGATCTGGCCGAACGCTTCGACCTGATCCCGCCGGACGATCATCGGCTGGTTTGGATCGTCGATTGGCCACTGCTAGAGCGAAGCGCCGGCGAGGAGCGCTGGGATCCGCTGCACCATCCCTTCACGGCGCCGGCTGGGGAGTTCGACTCCAGCGATCCGGGCGCCGCTCGGGCGCTTGCCTACGACCTCGTCTGGAATGGCCAAGAGATGGGGGGTGGCTCTATACGTATCCACCGGGCGGACGTGCAGCAGACTCTCTTCGCGGCTCTGGGAATCGACGCCGAGGAAGCCGAGTCTCGCTTCGGCTTCTTGCTCGAGGCGCTGCGCTACGGCGCCCCGCCGCATGGCGGTATTGCCTACGGACTCGACAGGATCGTCCAGCGGCTTGCCGGGGCCGACTCGATTCGAGACGTGATTGCTTTCCCCAAGACCGCCTCCGGAGCTGACGCGCTGACTGGCGCCCCGGCCCCGGTTGGGGAGATGCAGCTGCAGGAGCTCGGTATCGCCCTGCACCGCCGCGGTCTTGCCGGGCACTGAGCTTCGATCGGCTCCCCCTGCGGCTGGAGTGGTCAAGATAGGACCGATGAGTCTCCTCGATCGCTTTCGATTCTCACGTCGAGGCCGCCAGCCTGGCCCCGGGAAGACGCCTGTTTACGTCGATGACCCAGCCTTCGACTCTTGGGAGATGGTGCGGGACTTCGGCGACGTGCGCACCGCGCGCGCTTGGCATCAGGCATTGGAAGAGGCGGGGATTGCGGCGGTCCTCACCGCGGATTGGCCGATCGACCGCTTTGGTCGCGGCGACATCGCCCTGCGGGTGCGGGGAAACGACTGGAGCGAGGCCGAGTTCCTGCTTTCCAATCTCGATTGAGGCGCTGACCGGGGGACGTGCTGGAGCGATCTCCAGTCGCCATAGGGGCCGCGCGGTGGTACGGTTGCGTTGAGGCTCGAGCCCGTGCGAGAGCCGTCCCACCGTTTGACCCAACACAAACGGCGCGGGGGCCGATCTCTCTTGGTCCTGTGGGATCCGGAGGAGGCGCCCACCCTTTTCTTCAAGGGATCAAAGCCAGGGGCGGCAACGGCGGGTTGGAGCCTCTTTTTTGAAACCTGGCTCGGTCCCCCTACGCCCTTGCCCTGCTTGGTCCGGCGCTCGCCAGCCATGCACCCGCCCCCCTCGACAGGTTCATACTTGTGGAACTAGATGAGCAGAGAGATCTTTGAGACCTATCTGAGAGACCGATCCAGAGTCGGACCCCCGATGCTCGATGCCTTCACCGGGGCGGCTGGGGGGGCGGCCTGCGGGGATCTCTCTCGGCTTTCGGTTGTGATTGATGACGGGCGTATAAGCGCCGTGACCTTCGACGCAGAGGGGTGCGGCGCGACGTGCGCGGCTACTGCAGCGGTGGCGGAGATGGTCGACGGCGAGCCGTTGATCGTCGCCGCGCGGATCGGGATCGATGACGTGGACGAGGCTGTCGGAGGGCTCACCCCCGCCAAGCGTCACGCTGCCCAGCTTGCCGCCGACGCCCTCCACCGGGCCCTGGCGAGTGCCGCCGCGTCGTCGGAGCGGCTGGCCGCTCCCCATCCGGGTCGCGTCCTGATCGCCATGTCCGGCGGCGTCGACAGCGCCGTCGCCGCGTTGCTGGAGCGGGAGCGGGGGGCCGACGTCCTCGGCGTAACGCTGAAGCTTTGGGCGGACCCCGAGACCGATGGCGCCAAGGCCTGCTGCTCTCCGGAGGCGGTGCTTGGCGCTCGCGCCCTCGCCCACTCGCTTGGCATCCCCCACCTCACCCTCGACCTCGAGGAGGAATTCCGCCGCCGCGTCGTCGGCACCTTCCTTTCCGGCTATGGCTCAGGGGCGACCCCTAACCCGTGCATCGTCTGCAACGGGGAGGTTCGGATCGCGGCGATGGTCGATCTGGCTGAGCGCCTCGGCGCCGACTACTTGGTCACCGGCCACTACGCTCGCATCGTCGACGACGGCGTCGGTCCGTTGCTCGCTGCCGCCTCCGACCAGAACAAGGACCAGAGCTACATGCTCGCCGCCCTGCCTCCGGCGCTTCTCGACAGGCTGCGCTTCCCGCTCACCGAGCTGACCAAGCCCGAGGTGCGCGAGATCGCCGCCCGTCACGGCCTCGCCGTCGCCAAGAAGCCCGAGAGCCAGGACCTATGCTTCCTCTCCGGTCAGGGCAAGGAGAAGTTCCTCCGCCGTCACGGCGGCCTACGCGACCGCGAGGGGGCGGTGCTCGACCGCTCCGGCGCCCCGGTGGGCCGCCACCGCGGCCACCACTACTTCACTGTCGGCCAGCGGCGTGGGATCGGGGTCTCCTCGCCCGAGCCGCTCTACGTCGTCGCCACCGATGCCGCGGCCAACACGGTGACCGTCGGCCCCCGGGCGGAGCTGGCGACGAGGCAGGTAAAGATCCGCGATGCCGTCCTTCATCGCGATGGCGATCGAGTCGATGCGGTCAAACTGCGCTACCGGGCAACGCCGATCTCGGCTTCGGTGAGGGGTGCGGGAAGCGGGCGTCACGCCGCCCTGGACGTGGAGCTCGGCGAGTCCTTCGACGCTGCCTCCCCGGGGCAGGCGGCGGTGCTGCTCTGTGGCGAGGCGATCGTCGGCCACGGCACCATCGCCCGCGCCGGTTAGCGCCAGCCCGGATCGCGGGTCCCGTTGACTTAGGCTCTGTTGCCCATGAAAGCCGAGGAAATCCGCGACACCTACCTCTCCTTCTTCGAGCATCGGGGACACAAGATCGTGCCCTCGGCCTCGCTCGTGCCCTCGGTGCACGATCCCTCCGTGTTGCTCACCACGGCTGGAATGCAGCCCTTCAAGCCCTACTTCCTGGGGCGTGAGCGCCCGCCGGCGCCGCGGCTCGCCGACGTGCAGAAGTGCTTCCGCACGACCGACATCGAGGAGGTTGGCAACACCGCCCGCCACCTGACCTTCTTCGAGATGCTCGGCAACTGGAGCTTTGGCGATTACTTCAAGGCGGAGTCGATCCCCTGGGGCTGGGAGCTGGCGACGCAAGGGTTTGGGATGGATCCGGAGCGGATCTGGGCGACCGTGTTCGGCGGCGACGAGGAACTCGGCCTAGGCCCGGACGAGGAGGCGATCGAGATTTGGAGAGGGCAGGGGATGCCCGAGGAGCGGATCGTCCTGCTCGGCCGCGAGGACAACTTCTGGCAGGCCGGCCCGGCCGGCCCGTGCGGCCCGTGCTCGGAGCTCTACCTGGACCGCGGCGAGGACTTCGGCGCGGCCGGCGAGCGACCGGGGGACGACACCGACCGCTTCCTCGAGTTCTGGAATCACGTCTTCATGACCTACGACCTCTCTGCGGACGGAGAGCTGAGCGAGCTGCCGATGCGCAACATCGACACCGGCATGGGGCTCGATCGGATGGCCGCGATCCTCCAGGACGTTCCCTCCGTCTTCGAGACGGACCTGGTCCGCCCCCTGGTCGATCTCGCCGAGGAGCTGTCGGGGCGCTCCTACGGCGAGGGCGGTGCCGTGACCCGCGCGATGCGGATCGTCGCCGACCACTCGCGAGGGGCGGCTTTCCTGATTGCCGACGGGGTCGTCCCCTCCAACGAAGACCGTGGCTACATCCTGCGGCGGATCATGCGGCGGGCGATCCAGCAGGGTCGCACCCTGGGCCTGGAGGCGCCTTGGTTGAACCGCTTCGCCGCGCGGACGATCGAGATCATGGGTGGGGCCTACCCCGAGCTGGTCGCCGAGCGTGAGGCGATCGCCCGCTGGGTCGGCGATGAGGAGGAGAGCTTCGGCCGTACGCTCGAGCGCGGCTCCGAGCTGCTCGAGCGGCTGA
>DATNGU010000278.1:0-2411 GCA_035605775.1 Solirubrobacterales bacterium
CCCCTAGCTCGCCCGGGAGGTAGACGCCGGGCTCGATAGTCACGACTTCCCCCGCCGCCAGCGTGTCTTTGGAGCGCGGCAAAACATGCGGCGCCTCGTGCACCTCTAGTCCAACCCCGTGGCCCAACCCATGCCCGAAACGTTCGCCATGGCCGGCCGCCTTGATCGTCTTACGGGCGACGTCGTCGAGCTCCTCACCACCGATCCCAGCGGTGACCGCGTCAAGGGCGTCGGCCTGTGCCGCCCGCACCGCCTCATAGACCTCTCGGCCGCGCTCGCCGGGCTCACCGACGGCGAAGGTGCGGGTGCCATCCGAGCAATAGCCGTCGAGCATCGCGCCCATGTCGAAGACGACCAGCTCGCCGTTGCAGATCTCATGCTCGCCCGGCTCGGCGTGGGGCAGCGCCCCATTCGCGCCGGCGGCGACGATCGCCGGAAAGGAGGGGTCCCCCCCCAGCTCGCGGATGCGGGCCTCCGCGGCGCGAGCGACGTCGCGCTCGGTGCGGCCGCCGAGGCCGCGCTCCAAGCTCCACCGCCAGACCGCGTCGGCCAGCTCGGAGGCGGCGGCAATCGTCTCCAGCTCGGCCTCGTCCTTGACGCGGCGCAACTTCTCCACCGTGCCTCCAGCTGCCACGACCTCGACCCCATCCGCCAGTTTCCCCCGCAGGCGCTCGAGCAGGCGAACCGAGACGTGGTCGTCCTCGAAACCGGTCCGGCCGGCAAGGTGGGAGGCGATTCCGCCGAGCCAATCGTCACTAACCGTAACCGTCTCCCAATCTTCGACCTCGGCCGCAGCCCGCTCGGTGTAGCGGAAGTCGGTGAGAAAGAGGCGGGTGTCGGGGCCGCAGATACAGGCGCCATTGGTACCCGTAAAGCCGGTCAAATAGCGGATGTTGACCAGGTTGGTGACCAAGATCAGGTCGAGCTCGAGCTCGCTCAGTGAGGCTGCAAGGCGATCGCCGCGGCCCCTCATCGCGGCGCAGAGACACCGAGGTGGCGAGCGAGGATGGCCAGCGCGTCGCGGTAGCCGTCCGGACCCTTGCCGGAGATCTTCTCCAGCACCAGCCCGTCAAAGACCGAGATCTTGCGGAAGTCCTGGCGGGACTCGACGTCGGAGAGATGAACCTCGACCGCGGGTAGGCCGGTCAGCTCGAGCGCATCGGCGATTGCCCGGCTGTAGTGGGTCCAAGCGCCGGCGTTGATGATGATCGAGTCCGCCAGCTCCGGCGCACGGTGCAGGTATTCGGCGAACTCACCCTCGGAGTTGGTCTGGAAGAAGAGCGTTTCCAGCTCCAGCTCGCGAGCGGCCCCCTGGATCCTCATCTCCAGCTCGCTCAGCGAGAGTCCGCCGTAGATCTCGGGGTCGCGCCGCTCGAGCACGTTGAAGTTGACCCCGTGCAGGACGGCGACTCGGTTGTGGGCACTGGTCATGCGTACAACTCCAGCACAGCGGCCTCGACCGCGTCCGGATCGAGGATCTGACCCGTCCTGGGTTTGCCGGGCTCGGAGAGGAGGACGAAGCCGACCCCCGCGGCGGTCCGCTTCTTGTCGCGTTGCAATAGGTCGAGCAGCGCCTCCATATCGGCCTGCTCGAGCTCGGTCGGCAGGCCGTGCCTGGCAAGGATCGTTTCAACCTCGTCGCGGAGCTCTGGCGCGCCGGAGAGGCGCAAGGCCGCCAACAGACCGAGGCCGATGGCCTCGCCGTGACGGTAACCGGAGTAGCCGCTCTCCGCCTCGATCGCATGGCCAATCGTGTGACCGAGGTTGAGCACCTCGCGCAACCCGGAGTCGCGCTCGTCGGCGGCAACCACCTCGCACTTGTAACGGGCACAGGCAAAAACGACGTCGTCGAGATCGCCGGGATCGAGCGACTCGATCGAGCGCACCCGCTCCCATAGCTCGCCGCCGGCGAGCAGGCCCGTCTTCAGGACCTCGACAAAACCTGACCTCAGCTCCTCGATTGGCAGGCTGGCCAGCGTCGAGGTATCGGCGATCACGGCCGCCGGCGGGTGGTAGGCACCGGTGTAGTTCTTGCCGTGGGGCATGTCCACTCCGGTCTTCCCCCCATAGGCCGAATCGACCTGGGCCACCAGCGAAGTCGGGACCTGGACGACCGGCACGCCGCGTTGGTAGATGTGCGCACAGAAGCCAGCTAGATCGCCCACCACGCCTCCGCCGAGGGCGGCGACGTGATCTTCGCGGGTCATCCGCGCCTCGGCGAGGCGGATCAGCGCCTCCTCGGCCATCGCCAACGTCTTCGACGACTCACCCGGCTCCACCTCGAAGTGCCCCGCGAGCGGCTCCAGGCGGCCGGCGTAGAGCGGACCGACAGCGGTATCGGTAACGCAGAATCGGCGCCCCTCCAACGGCCACCAGTCCGCGTCCAGGAGACCGCGACCGACATAGATCGG
>DATNGU010000279.1:0-4267 GCA_035605775.1 Solirubrobacterales bacterium
CCGGCCGAGGGGACGATGCTGACCGTCTTCCGCGAGATGGCGCACTCGATCGCCCGCCAGCTCGCCCACCTCGAGGCCGGCAAGCAGCGGCTCGACCGCGGGGTCAGCGACGAGCAGCAGGACGCGGTCCTCGCCGAGGTCCTCGAGCAGGCGATCGCCGACGGCCAGCGCGCGGTCGAGCGGACCCCGGAGCAGCTCGAGGTGCTGCGCGAGTCGGGCGTCGTCGACGCCGGCGGCTATGGCCTGGTTCTGATCCTCGCCGGGGTCGTCGCCGGCTTGCGCGGCGACGGGGGCGCGACGCCGGAGGTCTCCCACCACGAGGCGCCGCCCCTCAGCCGCCCCCACCACGAGGACAGCCGCTACCGCTACTGCACCAACTTCATCGTCTCGGGAACCGGACTCGCCGCGCGCGACTTCCTTCCCCGCCTCGAGGGCCTGGGCGACTCGGTGCTCGTCGTCGGCGACGAGGTGACGCTCAAGGTCCATGTCCACACCGACGAGCCCGAAGGGGCGGTCGCCCTGTTCGAGGGCGCCGGCCGGGTCACCAACCTCGACGTCGCCGACATGCGGGAGCAGATCGCAGAGCGGCGGGCGCGGCTTGGGGGTGGCCGGACCGGGGCGCTGGCGGTTGCCGCAGGCAGCGGCTTGGAGCGGCTTTTCGTGGAGCTGGGGGCCCACGTCGTCCACGGTGGCGAGACCCTCAACCCTTCGACCTACGAGCTGTTGGCGGGGATCCACGAGGTGCCGGCGGAGGAGGTGCTCGTCCTGCCCAGTTCCTCCAACGTGATCATGGCCGCCGAGCGCGCCTGCGAGCTCTCCGAGAAGCCGGCTCGGGTCGTCCGCGCGACGTCGCAGCAGGCCGGCCTGCTGGCTCTGGTCGAGCTCGACGCCGCGGCCTCGGCCGAGGAGAACGCCGGGCGGCTTGCGACGGCGCTGGAGGGGATCGTCTCCGGCGGGGTGGCTCCGGCCGGCCGCGACGACGCCCAGGGCCGTTTCCGCAAGGGGGACGCCGTCGGCTTCGCCGGCGAGGAGATCGTCGCCTGGGGGGGCGCCGGCTCGACCCTGGCGAAGACGCTCGAACGCCTCGCGGAAGACGCCGAGATCGTCACCGTGCTGGCCGGCAAGGATGCGCCGATACCGCTCGAGGAGATCGACACCCATGTCCCCGATGGGGTCGAGGTCGAGGCCCACGAGGGGGGTCAGCCGAGCTGGTGGTGGCTGCTCGCCGCCCAGTAGTCCGTTCCTTCGCGGGCGCCTCTGAGCTGAGCGCGGCGCAGCTGCGCGACGCGCCTGTTCACTGGCCGCGCCCGAGCGTCCTCGAAGTCTCGCTGGAGGCGCTGGAGGGGGTCGGGCCCAAGCTCGCCGAAGCTGCTGCCGAGGCGGGAATATCCACGGTCGGGGATCTGTTGCTGCGCTTTCCTCACAGCCACCGTGATCGAACCATCGTTCCCGTTTCCAGCCTGGAGCCGAAAAAGCAGGCGACCGTCCGGGTGGAGGTGCTGGGCTCAAAGGCGAGCACGTTCCGCCGTCGCGGCCTCTCGATCACCTCGGTCAAAGTCGGCGATGGCTCGGGCTCGGTCCGGGCCAGCTGGTTCAACCAGCCCTGGGTGGCGCAGAAGCTCACTGCGGGCACGCGGCTCTTGCTCACGGGTTCGAGGGACAAACGTGGGTTCAGGGTCGGCGAATACGAGCTGGAGGAGGAAGCTGGGCACACTCAGCCCCAGTCAGAGTCTCAGCTGATGCCGGTTCATCCGGCGACCGAGCAGCTAAAGGCACAGCGAATCCGCCAGTGGATGGAGCAGGCGATCGGCTGGGTGGGGAACGAGGTCGAGGCGCTGCCGGCCGAGCTGCGCGTGCGGCGCGGCCTGGCTGCTGCGGGGGACGCGATCAAGGCGGTGCACTTCCCGGAGAGCGACGAGGAGGTCGAGGAAGCGCGGGGGCGACTGGCGTTCGAAGAGCTGTTCCTCTACCAGGCCATCCTCACGACGCGGAAGCGATCGCACCGCACTGCGCGTCCAGCGCCGAAGCTCGGCAAGCCCGGTGAGTTGGTGGGGCGCTGGATCGAGTCGCTGCCGTTCGAGCCGACCCGCGATCAGCTGCGGGCCTTCGATGAGATCGACGCGGACCTCGACTCGGGGGAGCCGATGCAGCGGCTGCTGATGGGGGAGGTCGGATCGGGCAAGACGGTGGTGGCGCTGTACTCGATGCTGCGAGCGCTGGAAGCCGGCTTCCAGGCGGTTCTGATGGCGCCGACTGAGACGCTTGCAGAGCAGCACGCGGTCACGTTGGGAAGGCTGTTGGCGGAAGACGCGACCCCCTTTGCCCTGCTGACCGGAGCCACCCCGGCGGCAAGGCGCAGGGAGGCGCTGGAGCGGTTGGCGACCGGGGAGCTCGGGCTGGCGGTCGGCACCCACGCGCTGATCGACCCCGCCGTTCGCTTCGCCCGGCTCGGCGTCTGCGTGGTCGACGAGCAGCATCGCTTCGGGGTCGAGCAGCGACGGGCTCTGGACGAGAAGAGGGTGGAGGGGATGGTGCCGCACGTCTTGCACATGACCGCGACCCCGATCCCCCGCACTCTCTCGTTGACCGCCTACGGCGACCTCGACACGACGGCTTTGCATGAGCTGCCCGCCGGGCGCCAGCCGGTCGAGACCCGCTTGGTCGAGGAGGACGACCGCGCCGCCGCCTACGAGTTCCTCCGCGCGCAGCTGCGTGAAGGGCGTCAGGCCTTCGTCGTCTGCCCGCTGGTCGAGGAGTCCGAGAAGATCCAGGGGCGTGCTGCCGAGGTCGAGGCGGGCCGCCTTGCCGCCGAGGAGCTGCAGGGCTTCTCGGTCGGCGTCATCCATGGTCAGATGCCGTCCACCCGCAAGGCGGACGCGATGGAGGCCTTCGCCTCGGGCGCTACCGACGTGCTGGTCGCGACGACGGTGATCGAGGTCGGGATCGACGTGCCCAACGCCACCGTGATGATCATCGAGGGGGCCGAGCGCTATGGGGTCTCCCAGCTGCACCAGCTGCGAGGGCGAGTCGGCCGCGGGGCGCACAGCTCTCACTGCCTGCTCTTTCCCGAAGATGCCGGTGGGATGGCGCGGCGTAGGCTGAAAGCAGTGGAGCGCGAGCGCGACGGCTTCAAACTTGCTGAGGTTGACCTCACGCTGCGCGGCGAGGGCGAGGTGTTGGGGACGCGCCAGCATGGCCTGCCACGCTTCGCGGTGGCCGAGCTGCCCGAGGACACGCCAACTCTGATCGCGGCACGCGATGAGGTGTTGACCCTGCTGCATCGTCACGACTCCCTCAACGCGCCCGAGCTCGGCCCTTTGCTCGACGTCGCCCACCGCCGCTTCGGCGCCGGCGCCTCCGACCCGATCCCCTTATGAGTTTGCGTGTGAGGTTGACTTTGACATGCATGGTCAACCTCACACGCAAATGACAGAGTTGGCGCAATGCGCGTGATCGCGGGAGAGATGAAAGGCCGGCGTCTGGTCGCCCCTCGTGGCTGGAAGGTGCGGCCAACCTCTGACCGGGTCCGCGAGGCGATCTTCTCGGCGCTCGGTGACATCGACGGCGCCCGTGTCCTCGACCTCTACTGCGGAACCGGGGCGCTGGCGATCGAGGCGCTCTCGCGCGGCGCGGCCACGGCCGTCCTGGTCGATCGCGACACCCGCCCGGCGCTCGGCAACGTCGAGCAGCTTGGCCTCCGCGACCGAGTCGAGCTGGTCCGCGCGGAGATCGGGCGCTGGTTGGCTGACAGCGTCGATGACCCCGCCGCAACCCCCTTCGACCTCGTCTTCGTCGACGCCCCCTATAGACTCGCCGACCGCGTGGGGCAGGAACTGAATACACATCTGCCGCGTCTTCTCGCCACGGGGGGACGGGCAATAGTCGAGAGCGGCGCCGGCCGGCCGCTGCGGATCGAATCCTTGGAGTCGCTCCGCCAGCGCCGCTACGGCGCCGCCGACGTCTCCTTCTACCGGAGGCCCTCCTGATGGCAGAGCGCGATGGCACCGTCGTCTGTCCCGGTAGCTACGACCCGGTCACCAACGGGCACCTCGACATCATCAAACGCGCCTCGCAGGTCTTCGAGCGGGTAGTCGTCGGCGTCGTCAACAACCCGATCCGCAAGGAGAAGACGCTGTTCACCGCCGAGGAGCGCCAGGTTCTGATCCGCGAGGCGACCGCCGAGCTTGCCAACGTCGAGGTTCAGATCTTTTCCAACCTGCTGGTCGAGTTCGCACGTGAACTGGGGGCCAAATCGATCGTCTAGGGC
>DATNGU010000280.1:0-3612 GCA_035605775.1 Solirubrobacterales bacterium
AGGCGGCCGGCTTCTGCCCTGACGGCGGGCCAGTCCAGCCGGGTCCCGTAGATGGCCTTCGACTCCATGAAGTCCAGCGCGCGGCCCAGATAAGCCGTTGGGCTGGCCGCCTTCGGCTCTTGCCCGCCGCACCCGGTCAGCAGCATGGCAAGTAGCGCCAGAGCCGCGAGCCAGGGCAAGGCGAGACGGAGAAGATCGGCCGGATCGCGCCGCACGCGCGTGGCGTACGCGCCGGGCGGCTTCCGCTCGACGGTGAGCTGCGCCGGATCGGAGAGGAAGCGCAGGCGTCCCTCTTGCGCGAGTTGCTCGTCCACCGCCCCGAGCTTCCCCTCGAAGATCGACCACACCGGGGTGCCCAGCACGGCGGCCTCACGGTTCATCGTCCCGCCCGCCGAGACGAGCAGGTCGGCGAAGGCGACGAGGCTGCGCCCGTCCACGGCCCGCGCCGGGACGATTGCGCCGAGGCCGAGGCCCTCGACGGCGCGGCGCTGCTCGTCGGTCCGCGCGAGCACGACGGTCTGCGCTCCCTCAGCCGCGAGCCGCTCGAGCACACCGCGCAGGAGCGAGCTCTCGGAGCCGCCGAGGTAGAGCGCGTACGATGGCGCCGTCCGGACGACTGCGAGCGGCCGCTCGCCCTCTACCCCCAGCTGCTCGAGGACGGCGGGGTCCGGCTCGAAGTCCGCGAGGTAGTACTCCTCCTTCAGCCCCGGGTACTGCACCAGCTTGGGAGGACGCGCGCCGTAGCGGGCAAGCCGGTCGGCGGGAATTGCCGCCGGAACGAGGACGCGGTTCGCGAGGCGGCAGTTGACCGAGTGCTGGAGCGTCGCCCACTCGTAATCGAACATGGTCGTGTTCGGGATCCCTCGCGCGCGGGCGACCGGCGGGAGGTCGGTGGAGCCGTGCGCCAGGGCGTAGTCGAGCCGCTCCCCGCGTGCCCAGCGCAGGAGCTGGGGCAGCCGCGACGCCGCGGCGAGCGCCTTGCCGGCCCGGCCGGCGCCGCCGTGGCGGCCGAATGCGGTGTAGGAATGCCCCCAGTCGTCGAGCAGCTCCAGAGTGTGCGACAGCGGCCTTGCGGTCAGCTCCACCTCGTGCCCCGCCGCCTCGAGGCGCTCGACGAGGGGGCGCAGGACAAGCACGTGCGCCGTGTTCGTCAGGTCCATCCAGACCCGCATTCACAGATCGTAGTGGCCCCCTTGGACACGTCCCGGGGTCTGACCCCGGTTCGTACAAAGTTGGACGCAATTCGCTCAATCAAGCGGCTTTGCGCTGTCACAAGCTCGGCCGCCGGTTTGGTATGCTCGCCCTGCATGGAGCCCGCCTCCCGTCCCTCCTTCAGCCCGGCCGGTGCAGGCGGCGTCCTGGTGGGGACAACGGCCACCGGCGTGGGTCTCGGCGCGCTGATCGGCTGGGCGGCCGGGTCGATCGGGATCGGCGCCCTCGTGGGCGCGATCGTCAGCATTCCCGCCGGTGTGTTCGCCGTCTATCGCCGCTACCGGGGATATTTCACGTAGATGGCCGGCGTTTTCTCCACACCTCGCCCCGCGCCGAATCGGCGCATCCCGGTCATTGCGGGCGCCGCCGCCGTCGGCCTTGCCCTGCCGGTCGTCCTGCTCGGGGGCTTTCCGGTCGCGGGCTGGGCGCTTGCGGCCGTCCTGTGGGTCGCTGCGGAGCTGGTGGGAATCTGGCTCGCGCGCCTCCCAACCGGAGCCGACCACCTCAGGATGTCCGGCCTCGTCGCGCTCACGATGGCGTGGCGCGGAATCGGCGTCATGGTCGTCTTGCTGATCGTCACGGTCGCCAACAAGCACGTCGGCGTCACCGCCGTCGTGGTCTACGTAGCCGCCTACACGCTCTCGCTTGCGGTCTCCCTGATCGAGTACTTCAACGGCCCCGCCGCGAAGGGGCCGGCGCACTGATGTCGTTCCTGCTTGCGGAGACCTTCAACCCGGAGGACGAGTTCAGGCTCCACGAGTGGATCCCGATCCACATCGGGCCGCTCGACCTCTCGATCAACAAGGCCGTCGTCTACCTCGCCCTCGGAGCGCTCGTCACGATCCTGCTGGGGCTCTTCCTGATGCGCGCCCGCCTGGCGCTGCTCCCGGACAAGCGGCAGACGATCGGCGAAGCCGTCTACGACATCACGGAAACGCAGATTGCCGAGCAAGGCCTCCCGTCGAAGGCGATCAACCGCTGGTTCCCGTACGTCGCGACGCTCTTCCTCTTCATCTGGGTGGTCAACCTGCTCGGCTTCATCCCGCTGCCGTTCACGGGAGAGAAGTGGCACGGGATCCCCACATGGGGGATCTACGCGGCGACCTCGCAGCTCTCCGTGACGTTAGTTCTGGCGATCTTCACCGTCTTCTTCACCCACTGGGAAGGCTTCCGCTGGAACGGCGGCAAGTACATCAAGACGTTCGTTCCGGCCGGCGTGCCGCGGGCGATGGTGCCCTTCATGGCCGTCCTCGAGGGCATCTCGCACTTCTTCCGGATCGTCAGCCTCAGCGTCAGGCTCTACGCCAACATGCTCGCCGGCCACATGCTGATCCTCGTCTCGATCGGCCTGATCTTCATCCTCGGCGGCATCACCTTCTACATCGTCGTACCGATCTCGTTCACGATCGGCATCGCCTTCTATCTGTTCGAGGTCGTGATCGTCGTCACCATCCAGGCGTTCATCTTCGCCGCACTGACAGCCATCTACATCGGCGCGGCCATCGAGCCTGCGCATTAGGAAGGGGGAAGTACGTGCACACGATCAACATTCTGCTCGAGACAACCGGCAACGTGATCAAGGCCGCCAAGGCCCTCGGCTTCGGCGTCGGGATGGGCCTCGGCTCGCTCGGAGCCGGCGTCGGCATCGGGATCGTGTTCGGCTCGATGATCCAGTCGGTCGCTCGGCAGCCCGAGCTGCGAGGGGAGCTGCAGGGGATCATGTGGCTCGGGTTCGCGCTCACCGAGGCGGTCGTGTTCTACGGCCTCGTCGGCGGGTTCCTCGGGTTCGTCCTCGTTCCCAACACCTGATGCTCGCAGCAAGCAGCCCGCTCACCAAGATCATCCCGGGTCTGATGATCTGGACCCTGGTGTTCTTCTTCATCACGTTCTTCGTGCTGAAGCGATACGCCTTCGGTCCGATCCAGAAAGTGATCGACGACCGCCGCGAGCGCATCAAGCAGTCGCTGGAGGAGGCCGAGAACTCACGCGCAGAAGCGCACAATCTCCTCGAGGAGCACCGCAAGCTGATCGCCCAGGCGCGCGGCGACGCCGACCGCATCCTCACGGAGGCCCGGCGGGTCGCCGACGCCCAGCGCGAGCGGGCGAAGGAGGAGACCGAGGCCGATCGGCAGCGGAGGCTGGAGGAGACCAAGCGCCTGATCGAGGCCGAGACGCAGCGCGCCCTCGAACAGATCCGGGCCGAAGTCGCCGACCTGACGCTGATCGCGACCGAGCGGATCACCGGCAAGGTGCTCGACGACGAGGACCACAAGCGTCTGATCGAGGAGGCCGTCGGGGATCTCGACTTCTCGGTACTGGAGGAAAGTGGCCGCCGCTGAGCGCAGGTACGCGCGCGCCCTCTTCGAGGCCGCGCAGGAACGGAACAGGCTGGATGAGGTT
>DATNGU010000281.1:0-2294 GCA_035605775.1 Solirubrobacterales bacterium
CGAGTTGTTGCCGCGGCTGATCGCTGGCCCACCGCCCGGCGCTCCCGAGCCCGAGGAGGAGATCGAGGAGGCGCCGCCTGAGCCGCCCCAGCCTCCCGCCGACCAGCTCGACCTGTTCGGGTGAGGCGCTTCACGACTGCCTCCGCCGCGGAGACCGAAGCGCTCGGCGCGAAACTCGCAGACGACTTGAATGCTGGCGATGTGGTCGTGGTCAGCGGGGAGCTTGGAGCAGGGAAGACGACGCTCATCCGCGGCGCCTGCCGGGCATTGGATGTCGAGGAGCCGGTCACCTCGCCGACCTTCACGATCGGTCAGCGCTATCGCGGCCGCCTACCGGTCTCCCACCTGGACCTCTACCGACTCGGTGCGCTCGATGACGAGGATCCGGCGCTCCTCGACGACTATCTGGACGCCGAGTCGATCGCCTTCGTCGAGTGGCCCGCGATTGCGGAGCCGGTGCTCGCGGGGCGCGAGGTGCTGGAGGTCCGGCTCAGCCATGGCGGGGGCGACAGCAGGCAAATCGAGGTTTTGAGCGCATCGCCCCGCAAATAGCCGTGTTTCGGTGGGGGATGCCGCCCTGTAGCATCGGCCGGGAAATGCAAACCGAAGGAGGAAGCGCCGAATGAAGGGACCGAAGACGCTGACGGCGATCGTGCTGGGGGTGGCGCTGTTGGCCAGTGTGGCTCCCGCCTCCGCGAAATCCGCCGCCTACAAGCACTACATCGCCTGCGGTCTCTCCCAAAACGCAAAACCCGCGCACGTCTGCCAGAAGGCTCGCGACAAGGGCGCTTTCTTCCGCAGCAACAGAGCGGATGTCTTCTACACGGTTTGCGTCAAATTCCCGACCAAAAAAAACCTCTGCGCCCCTAAACAGGAAGCTGTCAAGGGGACGCTCTACGTCAACAAGATCACCTCCAACATCCCGGGCAAGCACCGGGTGAGCTGGTTCGTCGAGGGCAAACGCGTCGGCTCCTCCATCTTCACGGTTCCGGGGTAGCCGGGCGCTGATAACGGTCGGCTTCGATACGGCGACCGCGGATACGGCTGCCTGCGCGCTGCGCGATGGCGAGGTCGTCTTCGAGGCGCTCCTGGGCCCCTCTGAGCGGCGGGGCCCGTTGCACACGACGGCGCTGCTCGGCGAGCTCGAGCGGGCCGCGGCGGCGGTCGGAGGCTGGGACGCGGTCGGGCGGATCGCGGTTGGGGTAGGCCCTGGCTCCTTCACCGGCCTGCGGGTTGGCATCGCCACGGCGCGGGCGCTGGGGCTGAGCGGGGCGTTGCCCGTCTCCGGGGTGGGGACGCTCGACGCCCTGGGCCGCGGCATCGGCGAGGCCGCCCCGGGCAAAGGTCGCCTTGCGGTGCTCGATGCGCGCCGCGGCGAGGTTGTCGCGGCGCTTTACTCCGCGAATGGGGAGCAGCTCTGGGGCCCTCTGCTCAGCTCCCCCGACGAGCTGGCAGGGCGAATCGGCACACTGGCGGAACCCGTGCTGTGCGGCGGATCGGGCGCGGTACGATTTCGCCAGCAGTTTGCGAGTCGGGGCGCTGAGATCCCGGACGACGCCGACCCTGTGCACCGAGTCGCCGCGCGGCACATCTGCGCCCTCGCGACGGTCGGGCCGGGCGAGGACGAATCCGGCTCCGTCGCCCCGATCTATCTAAGGCCCCCCGATGCAGAACGATGGCGTGAGCGAGACTCTCTCCAAGCACCCGAGTGAGGTGAGCGGCCAGCCCGCGGTGCGGCGGCTTGCCTACAGCGACCTGCCGGCGGTGATCTCGATCGAGCGGCGCTCCTTCCCGGCGCCCTGGTCGCTGGCGATGTTCGTGCTCGAGCTCTCCAAGCCCTCGGGTATCTGTCTCGCAGCCACCGATGGGAACGAGCTATTCGGCTATCTGGTTTGTTCCCGCTATGACCGCGTTTGGCATCTGATGAACGTTGCGGTGGCCCCGGAGCGGCGCCGGCAGAAGGTGGCCAGCCATCTGATTTCGCAGCTGATTGCCGAGGCTGGTGAGGGGCTTCCTTTCACCCTCGAGGTGCGGGTCTCCAACCGGGATGCGATCGCGATGTACGAGAAGCTCGGCTTCCGCTCGGCAGGGGTGCGGCCTCGCTACTACCAGGACAACGGCGAGGATGCCTTAATCATGTGGCTGGATTGAGTCAGCTTGATTCTCGCGATCGAGACCTCCTGCGATGACACCTGCGCCGCTGTCCTTGACGGCCCTCGCATCCTCTCCAACCTGATCTCCTCGCAGGATGAGGCGCACGCCCGCTTCGGCGGGATCGTGCCCGAGGTCGCCTC
>DATNGU010000282.1:0-2415 GCA_035605775.1 Solirubrobacterales bacterium
ATCGCGGCGATCAGCAGCCACTTGTGCCAGAAGACGCGCCGCAGCCCGTGGCCCGTGGCCGACCACCCCTTCTTGATCTTCTCGTTCACGGTCCCCATTGAACCATCACGGGCGGAGGTCAGACAAGACCTTTTTGGCGCAATTCCTCTCGCGCGCCCTCGGATTTGGTCAAGCCTCCCAGATTCATACCTTCGAGTACTTCGGGAGTCTTGGTGAACTGGATCTGCGAGTACTCGACGACCTGGATGAAATTCCCCCACGGATCGCGGAAGTCGTTGCCCCTCCCGAACAGTTCGACCCCCGCTTCGCGCGCCGCGGCCAGCGCGGCCTCCCTGTCGTCGACGACGAGGCCGAGATGCCGGTCGTCGTCCCGCTCCTGTGTCCGCCCCTCGGCCAGCGCGAGGAACTGGTCCCCCATGCTGACGAAGGCCATGCCGGGGATGCGCGACTCCACATCGATGTCGAAGATGCGCCCGTAGAACTCGAGCGCCTCGTCGAGGTCGCCGACCTCGAGAGCGACGTGATTGATTCCGACCAGCCGGGCGCGATCCACCATGCCCCTATAGTGCCCACTTCTGGGCTTGCTACAACGGGCCGGTGAGGTTCCTCCTCTGCGCCCTCGCGCTGCTCGTGTTCCTTCCGTCCGCGGGGACGTCCGCTGTGGCCGTCCAGCGGCAGGTCATGATCTTCCGCGCCAAGGCCGGCCACGCCCCCGCCGTGGCGGCCGAGGCGAGACAGCTCGGAGGACGGGTCGAGGCGCGCCTTGGAAACCTCGTCCAGGTTCGCGCCCCCGCCGGCGTCATCGAGAAGCTGTCTTCGAGCTCGGGCGTTGCCTCGGTCGACAGGCCGCTCCTGCACCTCCCCGCCGCGGTCACCGGCCAGGAGATCTCGGCCAGCGGTGTCGACAGGCTCCATGCGTCCGGCGTCACGGGGAAGGGCGTCAAGATCGCGGTCATCGACATCGGCTTCGCCGGCGCGCAAGCGGCGATCGACAGCGGCGATCTGCCGGCGACTTTCGTAACTCCGGGGTTCTGCGGGGCATCTGGCGCGACGGCTCACGGAACCGCGGTCGCCGAGCTCGTCCACGACATGGCCCCGGACGCGCAGCTCTACCTGATCTGCGTCGACAGCGAGCTCACGCTCCAGATGGCCCTCGAGTACGTGATCAACCAGCACATCCCGATCATCAGCCACTCGATCACCTGGCTCGCGGGAGGTCGTGGCGACGGCGTCCACAACCGCACCGACAAGGTCTCGGCCGACTCCATCGCCAAGAGCGCCTATGACCACGGGATCCTCTGGATCAACGCTGCAGGCAACTACGCGCAGAGCCACTGGAGCGGTCCCTACAGCCACCGGCCCGGGCGCGTGTTCCAGGACTTCGGGGGCGGCGACGAGGGCAACGCGTTCACGATTCCCGGGAACGCGACGGGGTGCGCGTCCCTCGTTTGGGACGCCTGGCCGGAGACGGACCAGGACTTCAACCTCTACATCCAGCAAACGGGGACCGGCAACCAGCTCGCCTGGTCGACCACCGTCCAGGCGCCCGGCCGGCTCGCGCCGCCGGTCGAGGAGGCGTGCTACACGAACACGAGCGTGGCGCCGATGTCCGTCTACATCACGATCGAGGCCCTCCCGCCGGCAACGACGAGCAGGTTCGATCTCTCCGTCACCACCGGGACGCTGGAGCACAGCGTCCCGCAGGGAAGCGTGGCCGAGCCCGCCGAGTCGCCCTGGGTGCTCGCGGTCGGGGCGACGTGCTGGCAGGTTGGCAACGCCATCCGCCCGTACAGCTCGCAGGGACCGACGATCGACGGGCGGATCAAGCCCGACCTGGCAGCCTACGACGGGGTTTCGACCCAGACCTTCGGGCTGGCCAGCAGCTGCAACGGCGGCTTCCTGGGGACGTCGGCCGCCACGCCCGAGGTCGCCGGTGCCGCGGCGCTCGTCCTGCAGCAGCAGCCGGGCCTCGTGGGGAATCCCGGGGCGCTGATCAAGGTCCTCGAGTCGGACACGGCGCACGTCGGGAGACCCGGGCGAAACAACCAGTTCGGCTCCGGCCGGTTGTGCTTCTCCGCCTGCGCCCCGATCGCCCCGCCGCCGCCGCCGCCTCCTCCGCCGCCACCGCCTCCTCCACCTCCGCAGCTCGAGCTGAAGGTGACCCGCTTCGTGACGATCCCCAAGCAGTCGCGCGCGGGGAAGCTGCTCGACGCGAGGCTCGCCGTCGTCCGCACCGACACGGGGGCCCAGGTGCGGAGTGGCGGAGTCAAGTGCTCAGCAAAGGTGGCCGGCGTTCGGCTGCGCGTCCGCTTCGCGCGTTTCCGCGGCGGGCTCGCCGAGTGCTCGTGGCGCGTGCCTGCCTCGGCGGCGCGCAAGATCCTGCGCGGATCGGTCTCCGTCACCTTCAACGGCGTG
>DATNGU010000283.1:0-2111 GCA_035605775.1 Solirubrobacterales bacterium
GCCATCGGTGAAGCGGGTCGAGGCGTTGGTGTAGACGACGGCAGCGTCCACGCCGGCCGTGAAGCGGGCGGCGGCCTCTTCAGAGCCAGTGACGATTGCCTCCGAGTGACGGGTGCCGTAGCGATTGACTTGCTCGACCGCCTCCTCGAGCGAGTCGACCACGGCGACGGCGAGCTTCAGGTCGAGGTACTCGGTGCCCCAGTCGGCCTCACTCGCGATACCCACCTCGATGCCTTCGGCACTTGCCCTGACGCGCTCGTCGCCGACCAGCTTGACTCCTGCGTCGCGTAGCTCGGCGAGGATGCCCGGCAGGAAGTCACTCGCCACCGCGGCGTCGACCAGCAGCGTCTCGGCGGCGTTGCAGACGCCCGGTCGCTGGGTCTTGGCGTTGAGCGCGATCCGGCGCGCCATCTCCAGGTCCGCCTCGGCGTGGACATAGACGTGGCAGTTGCCGGCCGCGGCATAGATCACTGGCACCGTGGCGACCTCCTTCAGCGCCTGCTTCAATCCTTCACCCCCGCGCGGGATTAGCAGATCGACGGTGTCCTCCTGGGTCGCCAGCTCAGCCAAGTCCTCGTGTCCGCCACCTGCCAGCAACGACACGGCGTCCTCTGGCAGGGCCGCCTCAACCAACGCCTCGCGGGCGATCGCCGCTAGCGCCGCGTTGGTCCTTTCGGCGTAATGGGACCCGCGCAGGACGATTGCATTACCGCTCTTAACGGTAAGCGCCGCACAGTCGATCGTCACGTTTGGCCGCGCCTCATAGACGACGGCGACGACGCCGAGTGGGACCCGTAGCTTGGTTAGATCGACACCGCCGCTCAAAGTCTTGCGGTCGAGCACCTCACCCACCGGGTCGTCGAGAGCGGCGACGGCACGCACGCCATCGGCCATGGCCGCGATCCGACCCTCGCTCAAGGCAAGCCTGTCGCGTAGCGCCGGGGTCAAGCCATTGGCCCGCTCGTCGGCGAGGTCGACCGCATTTGCCGCGAGCACGTCCGCCGACCTCTCGTCGAGCAGCCGCGCAATCGTTCCAAGCGCAGCGTCCTTGACCTCAGTCGGAGCCGCGCCAAGCTCGCGCGTCGCCCGCTGCGCAGCGGCGCAAGTCTCGGCAACAGAGGTGGTCGTGACTGCCATGACCGCTAAGGGTAGCTGGGAGGACTCACGCCTCAGAGCTACAACAACACGAAGCGATCCCGGTGAATCACCTCGTCGGCCGCGTGCGGAAGCAGCTCCCGCACTTGCGCGCTCTTGAGGCCGGTTACCTGGCCTAGCTCTTGGGCGGAGTAGTCGACGATGCCCTTGCCCACGACTGAGCCGTTGGCCGTCACCTCGACTGCGTCCCCCACCTCGAAGCTGCCCTCGACCTCGACGATTCCGACCGGCAGCAGGCTCGATCCGCTCTCGCGCAGGACTCGGGCCGCACCGTCATCGACTGTTAGGCGACCCCGTACTGGCTTGGCGTACTTCAGCCAGAGCTTGAAGCTCGGTGCCTTGCCGGCCTGAGCCGCGAAACGGGTACCTACCCCGCCGTCGCCTGCAGCCGCGAGCAGGGTTCCCTGTTTCGTGCCGTCACAGATCGTCGCCGGGATGCCTGCCTCGCTCGCCATCTCCGCAGCGGCGACCTTGCTGCGCATCCCGCCTGAGCCGAAGGCCGAGGTGCGGTCGCCGATCTCCATCCCGGCGAGCACGCCGAAGTCCTCGACCACGTCGATCAACTCGGCGTCCGGATCGGTGCGGGGATCGCTGCGGTGCACCCCATCGACGTCGGAGAGCAGCACCAGCAGCCGTGCGTCGAGCAGGATCGCCAGCTGGGCGGCGAGGAAGTCGTTGTCGCCGAAGGTGATCTCGTCGGTCGCGGTGGTGTCGTTCTCGTTGACGACCGGCACCACCCCCCACTCGATCAGCCGCCGCAGCGTCTGGCGAGCGTTGAGGTAGTTGGTGCGGGCGGCGATGTCGGCGGCGGTGAGCAGCACCTGGGCAGCTCGCGTGCCGTGACCGGAGAGTCGACTCTCATAGGCCCGGAAGAGATCGCCCTGGCCGACCGCCGAGGCGGCCTGCAACTCGTCCATCGCCCGCGGGCGAACCGGCAAGCCCATCAGCCTCATCCC